>NZ_LLYW01000004.1 GCF_001484195.1 Thermococcus celericrescens | reverse complement strand
TTCGTCGTCGACGACAAGGGCGTCATAAGGGCCATCGTCTACTACCCGGCCGAGGTTGGCAGGGACTGGGATGAGATACTCCGCCTTGTGAAGGCCCTCAAGCTCAGCACCGAGAAGGGCGTCGCCCTGCCGCACAAGTGGCCGAACAACGAGCTCATCGGCGACCGCGCCATCGTTCCGCCGGCCGGAACCGTCGATGCTATCAAGGAGCGCGAGGAAGCGAAGGCCAAGGGCGAGATCGAGTGCTACGACTGGTGGTTCTGCCACAAGAAGCTCGAGTGAGCTTCTTCATTCTTTTGTTTTAAAAATGAAAGATAAAGTGTAAATGGTCAATTGCTTTTGCTCTCTATATAGATCCCAACTGGAACATTGGTATCACATGTTCCTATATGATACGTATAAGTGCTGGTACCCAGGTAGATGTATTCCGAAACATCCTGACCAACATTATGCCACTGCCCATGATTTGTAATTCCCCCGTATATGTTAAGAGAACTTGAATAGGTATAGTACATTCCGGCACTGAGCCCTGCAGCCCATGGAGGAACTGCACCACCGCTTAATGCCACTGCAAGCGCCCCTATTGGAATTCCAATTCCAAAATCTGCCGAGCATGAACCAGAGGCATCCGAGACCAGCAAAGCAATGCTTTTTGAGTCCCCGACTCCAAGAGCAGTAGCATACTTCATGTCGGTTCCACTGTATATCCAGTTCATAATGGAGGGATCAGGCAATCCGGACTTGCTTCCCCCGAGAATTTCATTTCCGCTTGTGTCAATGTCATTAACCCCTTCCTGGATCCTCTCTTCTCCAGTAGGCACACAGTTGTTTATACTGGCAGTGCAGTAGTACTCCTTCTGGTGTAGGTGGTATGGTTTTGCATAGATGTATATGTATCCTTTCTCGTTTGGTCCAAGAAGGAGATCTTTATAAAAGTAAAACTTGTTCTCAATGGTGTAGAAGTCATTTCCATATATGTCTAAACTTGGGGTATCCTTTTCTGAGATTTTGTAGCCGTAGGCTATCGTAAGTCCAAATCTGGTATAATAGTCAGTCACAATGTTTACGCTTGCAGTGACAACTCCAGAATAAGAATCCTTGTTGTCCATGATCAGAGCAGGCACTTCGATGTAGTCCGAAGGTCTCCACGAGAGGCCCCAGTCGGTCTTCCAGTAATAGAACTGTCTGTTGGACCCCAAGGGTGCTACCTCACCACTTTTCGTAGCAGCTTCAAGGGGAGATGAAGGCAATCTGTGTATGTCAATTTTCACTGTCTTCGTGAATCCCTTAGCAACGTTGGCGGTGTTGTAGTTAACCACCGCAAAGCCTCTGTACAGCTTCTCGTTTTCATGATCCAGAACCCAGACAGAAATCATCAGTGAAGAGCCAATCCCAGTTGGGTAATCTTTTCCCCACTCGTTGAGAACAGACTGAAGCTTTTCATCGGAGAGAGGTATTTTGACCGTATTTCCCGAATCCCAGAACTTCAGCAGACCGGGTTTTTCTAGGCTTCCCAAGAAAATTGTCCTGTATACTTCTTGGGTGGGAACTAACGCATCTATCTGAACCTGAACCTCAACGTTCTTTGATATTTCTGTGAGGGGTCTTCCCTTCTCGTCAACCAGTACAATTTGGAGGGCGGGCGGCTGAAGGGCGTTTGCCAAGTATATCCCCATTGTTCCACTCAACAAAAATGCCACAAACAATGCCCCGATGATTCTTTTTGACACCATCCTGATCACCTAACCAAAATCCACGTATCATATTGGGACATTAATGCTTATAAATTTTTCCTTTTACTATTAGTAACTATTTCTGCTTTTTTTTCGTAGGTTTATGTAATTCTAACGGTAATTTTGCTAACCGCCTGAGTGAAAATAAGGGAGAGTAAATTAACGAACATAAATGTTCATCAACATCTCAAAGCACTCTCCTTCTAAACAGCACCACGAGCGGAACGAGCCACGCTAAGTGAACAACCACCGCCACCGGAAAGTCACCGTAATCGGCCAAGGCTATGCCCTCGAAGACCCTGTACGTCCAGTACGTTGGCAGGAAGGCTGTAAGCTTGCTCCAGTCCGTTGAGAGATCCCTCCAGAGGACAACGAGCTTTATCGCCACCGGCAGGATCAGGAGCCAGCCGATGACCTTGGAGACCGTAAGTGCCTGCATCCGTGAGTCGGCGAAGACGGTGATGATTAATCCGTAAATCCAGACCTCCAGCAGGAAGAGAACCACCAGAGCCAGAACTCCCTTCCAGGAAATCTCCAGGCCCAGGATGCCCGGTGCTATTACCGCAAAGACCGCAGTCACCAGCGAAGCCCATGTAAGACGGTAAACCAGAAACGCCTCGCTGGAAATCGGTATGACCTGTAAAGCCTGAACCGTCTTCTCCTCCTTCTCGTCGGCCATCATGAAGCCCGGAATCATGCCGAATATCATGGGAAGGAATATCAGGACGAAGAGAGCTATCCCGTAGTAGAGCTCCCCCATGCGGTCTTTGAAGTAGCGGACGACGAAGAGCAGAATCAGCGTCATGGCAACGCTGTAGAGGAGCATCGGGTCCCTGCGGAGCAGTTTGAGGTCGGTCCTGTATATGGCAGCGAATTTTCGCACAAAGCTCATCTCAATCCCTCCACCGCGTACCTGTAAAAGCGAACCCTTGCGAGGTAATACGCCACGACACCCCACACCATCAGACCAAGCGCCGACCACAGGAGGTTTTCCGCCGAAACCCCTCCGAAGGGGGCGCTGAAGAAGTAGATGGCAGGATAACTGGGGACGGCATAGAGAACCTTCCATATCTCGCCCGTTAAATAGCTGTGGTAGTGGGCAAAGGGGAGAAGGGAAAGGGCCATGACCCCGAGGAGGGGGACGAAATAGTCGTCCAGGTCGCGGTATTTGGCGGAGACCGCGATTCCTAGGAGGGTATAAACGGCTGAAACCAGCAACGTGCCGGCCAGGACGTAGGGCAGCCCGTCAAGGGAGCGGGTTCCAAGGACAAATATAAGCGCCCCCGCGAGGAGGGAAACCAGCGCCATGAGGAGCGTTTTGGCGAGGATGTAGCTCCTCCAGTCGAGCGGTGTGACTGCCAAGGCGCCTATCGTTCCATCCTTCTTCTCCGCGAAGATGACTGTGCCGACGAACATGAAGCCAACTAGACCCGGTTCCAGGAGGAGGAATATGGGAACCACAAGTGAATGATACCCCTCAGGAAACGCCATGACCATGAGACCGTAGGCTAAAGCCACCAGCAGGTATATCGGGTAGACGTAGCCCCTCGTTCCGACCTTTAAGTCGAGCTTCACCAGCTCGCCTATCATACGAGCCTCCTCCCGGTCACTTTGAGGAATATCTCCTCCAGGGTCGGCTCCTCCGTGTTGACCCTTCTCACATCGTAGTTCCTCAAGATGTTCAGGAACTCCTCGTTACGGCCTATGCCCTCGAGCGGGAACTCGGCGGTCCTCACATCACCGCTGGCCACATACTCGACCTTCACGAGTCTCTTCCCCATTTTGACCTTGAGCTCGCCCGGGTTGTCCACGAGCCTAACGGAGCCGTCAACGATGAAGGCAACCCTGTCACAGAGTTCATTGGCCACGTACATGTTGTGCGTGGTGAGAAAAATCGTCTTTCCATTCTCTCTCATCTCAAGGAGCAGATCCTTTATCCTCCTCGCGCTCGCCGGGTCGAGGCCTTCGAGGGGCTCGTCAAGGAAGAGGATTTCCGGATCCGGGAGCAGAGCCCTTGCCAGATCGAGTTTTTTCTTCATGCCCTTGGAGAAGCCGGCAACGAGCTGATCAGCTTCCTTGTCGAGCTCCACCATCTTGAGGGCTTCCATCGGGTCGAGGTGTCTCTTGTAAAAGCTCGCGAAGAACTCAAGGTTTTCGAGGGCAGTTAGGCGGGAGTAAACGGCAGGAAACTCGAAGGAGACGCCGATTCTGTTGTAGTAGTCCTTACCCCACTCCCGGAGGTCTTTCCCGAGAACCCTGACGTCCCCGGTGTAGTCCTTTATGATCTTCACGAGGATTTTGACGGTGGTCGTCTTTCCGGCACCGTTCGGCCCCAAAAAGCCGTAGATCTCGCCCTCTTCGACGGAGAAGCTCAGCCCATCAACGCCCCTAACTTCGCCGTAGTACTTCCTAACGTTCTCAACCTCAATGACGGGCATGGTTTCACCGGTTAAAAATAGGAACTCAAAGTAGTTATAGTTAGCCCCGCACATGTGCGGGCTTCTCCGCGAGCACCATGAGCTCAATGTCCTCAAAGTCCACCTTCCTCTTCCCCCACCTTCCAGCGGTGCCTCCCCAGATGCCGAGGACGTTGAAGCCGACCATTTTGAACATCAAATACAGCTCCGTGGGGACGTAGACGCGCTCCCGTATGGGAAACTTCTCCCCGTTTGGAGCTTCTATCTCTTCAAAGAACGTCATTGTGTGAGGATCAAAGAGGCCTTTTTCTATGTCTTCGTCCGTGGCGTTCTTAACCCTGCGGAGGGCAATGAGGGCAGTGAGGAGGAACTTCCCGCCCGGCTTCAGCGACTCGTAGACGTTCCGCAGTATCGCGAGGTCGTGCTCTATCGGATCATCTCCAAGGCCGAGGAGCGAAAAGGCACCCTCGCAGAGGCAGATGGCCGCGTCAAACTCCCCGCTCCTCTTAAATTCCGTGGCGTCTGCTTTAATGAACTCGACGTTTACCCCTTCTTTTTCGGCCCTCTTTCGGGCCTCCTTCAACATGCCCCCTGAGATGTCTATCCCTGTAACCCTGTAGCCCCTTTTTGCGAGCCCTATCGAATGCCTGCCAACGCCACACCCCACATCCAAAATTCTGGCGCCCTCTGGGAGCTTAAACTCCCGCACGATAAACTCAATCTCCTCTTCGGTGTTCTTTGTGAAGGGCTCGTTCAGATAGTGTGGCGCTTCTACGTCGAAAAACTCCTCCCACACGTGCTTCTTCATACCGAGTCACCTACTCAATGATTCCCTCAAGGACTTTTTTCAAGCCCTTCCTCAGGTGCTCCTTCACCGTTGAGGGGCTGAGGTTCAGCATCTCCGCCAGCTCCCGCAAAGTGACCTTCCGGGGCTCGTCGAAGTAGCCGCTCTTGTAAGCCAGGAGGAGAACCTCGGCCTGCCTTTTCGTCAGCTTTGAGAGGGGACTGCTCTCCGGTTCCGCTTCCTCAACGCTGATCACCCTCGCACCGTAGGTTTCCCGGAATGCCCTTACCACGTCCCCAACGAGTTCCTCCTCGCAGAGGACCGAGAGAACACTCTCGCCCCCAACGAAAGTTCCGCTCTCGAACACGACAAGGCCTTTCTTCTGAAGCTCGAAGAGTCTATCCGCCTGCTCCCTCTGGGGTTCAAGAGAGGTGCGGATGTAGAGCAGATAACCCCCGTTCCGGGGAAAAGCTCTGACGTCCTTTACCGAGGGAAGGGTGTTCAGCCGCTCAAGTATCCCCACCGGGTTTATCCCCTCCTTGAACTTCACCTCTATCAGCTTAACGACGTCCGCCCCTATGGTGAAATAGGTGTCTCCGTACGCCCAGTCTATCGCCTCAAGAAGCCACTCAAGACCTCCAAAGAGCTCCTCTCTGTAGGGTACTGCGATTTTCAGGCGCTTCATAACGAAGGCTTGACCTCAAACTTTATGGGGATTTCGGAAAAATGAAATGGAATCAGCCGCTCTCAAGCAGGTCATCAAGGGCATCCCTGATGCTGTACGTTAAGTGCCGGTAAATGTGTATGCTGCCGAGCGCCCTTTTGTCGGTGGCTATCACCATCAGCACAATCGCGTCAGGATTCCATGGATTTTCGATCACCTCGAAGACCCGCAGCGATCCGGAGTACGTCTCACCACTCTCTCTGCTGTAAACGGTCGTGCCGTTGACGATGACGGGAGCGTTCCTCTGGAGCTCGGGAAGAAGGGTGCTGTTTGATAGCAGTACTAACGCCAGGTTTTTCCTCATGTCCTCGGGCGTTAAACTCGATACTGCCTTCAGCTCGGCATCGACACCCATTCGTCTAAAGGAGTCGTATATGAACCTGGCCAGATTCCCTGCGGAGGAACCATCATCGTAAGCCACGATAACGCCCCCCTCCTTTGCAGCGTTCAGGAAGTCATCAACCGTCAGCGGAATCACGACGTTCTTTCCTCCGTTTGTTTCGTTGTAAACCCTCGCAATGACCTTGGCGAGTTCGGGCATGAAGTCATCGAAGGTTCTGTACATGTCCCTATGCCTCGCGTAGTCATCAGCGTACGCCCGGTAAACATCGTCTACGAAGTAAAAGACCTTGTTGCGGCTCAAGGACAGCATGGCCCTATCTGGTCTGCCCGTGGCGTTGAGGTAGTAGGCCTCGAACGCCCTCACCAGGGTCTCGTAGAGCATCACTTTAAAGTTGGGATAGGCCATCTCCCTCAGCTTCTCGGCGACGGGATCAAAGAGCGCCTCGTAGGGCTCGAAGAGCTCGTAGTGCTGATCAACCGCTGGATTAACGAAGCTGTGGGCGAACTCGTGGGCCAGGAAGCTGGAGCCGCCCACCGTGGCATAAACATGGGGGATTCCGCCTGCCACCTCCCCAAAGCCCAGAAATGCGTATACACTCATATTGCTCCCGCTTTCTATGTGGTATCCAAAGCCATGGCAGCAGAAGAGGGGCATCGGCACGATGTGCCATGAAGAGGTGTTTTTCCCGAAGAAGTCCTCCTCAAACTCAACGAGTTCGACCAGCCCAGGATTTTCTCCCACAAACGTTTCAAGCGTTCTGTTGTAGAACTCCTCGTGCTCGCGGTAGAACCTCCAGAAGTCAGTCTCCTCTGCGAACTCTGCAACGGCCTCCGCAAACTCATCGAGCTTTTTGGCGTCCAAAAACGGCCTCAATCGAAGCATATCGTCCCAGGGCATTGCCTTTGAGAAGTCCGTCGGGCTCAGGTGGATAGCGAACTCTGGAATCGCGTCGTAGTCGATTCCCTCTTCAATCATCTGCGGGACCATTTTAACCGCCGTCAGGTTTCTATAGGGGCCAAAGTACTCGTCCACGTCCCTGATGTAGCGGTAGCTCCCGGGGGTGACGCCGAGTACCGCCGGATCAACGTGCTCCCTGTACCAGCTTGAGTCTGAGAGCCTGTAGATTATCGCCACTAGCTCGACCCTGGGGTCTATCTCCACGTGAAGGCGATCCGAGAGGGAGATTGAAACCGGCGTGTCTGAAGTATGTTCCTGCATGGAGGCGGTCGTTGGGCTTTTCGTTTCCCCTCCCTGGACCTTTTCGCCCGTAGTCCCCACGCATCCGCTCGCCATCACCACGAGGAATACCAGCACAACAGATGCAAGCTTTTTCACCTAACTCACCGTACCATCGATGAACGTCAGGATATTTAAACATTTCCAAATTATAAACTGCCGGCTTTCTCAACTCGGCTATTTCCGGGGGTACACTGAGTTTCCTTCAATTTGTGCCAATCTAAAAAGCCAACTAAATTGCTCAGCTCAGATGAGACATCAAAAACCTAATGTGTGAAAAAAGTATCATGAATTGGTGGTGAAGATGAAAATTGACCTGCCAGCCCCTAAACTTGAAGGTAAAATGAGCTTGGAGGAGGCTATAGATAAGAGAAAGAGCATAAGACGTTACCTTTTTCTTTTGAAAGCCTCACCCTTCAGGGCGGGGATGCAATAAACCACCCGACGACCCCTTAAACGGAAAGCAAACTATTTTAAAGCCTAAGAACCACACCATACTTTGAGATGAAGCGGACAGTAACCATTAAACTACAACTCTCAAAAGAGCAAGAAAAAGTCCTCTTTGAGTTAGCCGACGTTGGAGCCAAGGCCTGGAACAGAGTGAACTACCTAAGAAGACAAGAATTCTTTGACGGCAAGCCAGTGGACTTCAACAAAACCGAGAAGACTGTTTATGAAGAATTCAAGAGGGTAATCGGCTCTGCAACAGTCCAGCAAATCTGTCGCAAGAACGCTGAAAGCTGGCGTTCATTCTTCACCCTCTCAAGAAAAAAGAGGGCTAAAGAACTTCCCAACTGGCTCAAGCCAAAACCACCGAACTACTTAAAGGAAAACGGGAGGGGGAACCCTTTAATCCTTCTCAGGAACGACCAGTACAAGATTGAAGGAAACAAACTAATCCTCAAAGGTCTTGGCAAGTTCAAACGCCTTGAAGTCCAGTTCAAGGGGAGAATTCACCTGAAGGGCAAGCAAGGACGTTTGGAGATAACTTATGATGACGTTAAGAGGAAGTGGTATGCCCACATCAGCTTTACTGTTGAGGAAAAACTAATTGGAGACGAGTGGGTTAAAGTTCCAAAACAACCTTTGGACAATCTCTCTGCTGGCATTGACTTGGGTGTAAACAATTTGATGGCCATTTACGTTGAGAACGGTGAAAGTTTCCTCGTGAATGGAAGGCCATTGAAGAGCATCGCCTTTTACTGGCAGAGGAAAATCGCCGAGTATCAGTCGAAACTCAACAAGTCCGGCTGTAAAAAGAGCAGGAAGCTTAAGAGAATACACGAGAAGGCTAAACTCCAAGCGAAGCACTACATTAACACTGTCGTGAGGCAAACAGTTGAGACGCTTTATCACCTTGGAGTTTCGAGAATCCTCGTTGGCTACCCGAAGGGGATAGCGAGAAACTCGGACAAGGGTAAAAAGCAGAATTTCATGCTTTCCCACGTTTGGCGGTTCAATTACGTGATTAAACGCCTAACTGAGATTGCCGAAGAGTATGGTATTCGGGTTTTGGTTGTGGACGAGGTTTTCACGTCTAAGCGTTGCCCCGTCTGCGGGAAGCCCCACGAGGGGGCGAGGTTTGTTAGGGGATTGTTTAAGTGTCCTGCAACGGGGCTTGTATTTAATGCGGATTTGGTTGGAGCGTTTAACATTTTGGGGAAAGCGGGAAAAACGATAACCCCGAGCCTCCCCGCTTTGGCGGGGGGAGGGGTAATTGGGGTAAGACCACCCCAGCGGGGTGGAAAACCCACTTTTTAGTGGGTCTGAATGAAACCCCTTGAACCTCTCCGCCTTTAGCGAGGGGGTTAAACTCGTTGGAACCCTCGCCCTTCACGGCGGAGAGGAGGTCAGCTGCAGGCAACGGCCCTCGGCATCGGCACCGTTGTGGTTGGTGCCTTCAGGGATGAGGAGGTAAAAAGGGTAATGAACGTGCCCGGAGAACCGCTCTACGTCTTCCCTCTTGGCGTCCCCGGGGAGTAGTCAGAGCCTCCTGAGCTCCTCAAACCTTATGAGAACCTCCTCCTTTTTCCTTATGAGGTTCTGCCTCCCAACCTCTTTTCCGTCCGTAAGGTAAATCAGCGTCGGGACGTTGAGAACATCAAAGCGATTCACAAGGTCGTTCCATTCCTCGGCGTTGATGTGAACGACCTTTATCTCGGGAAACTCCCCGCTGAGATCCTCCATGAAGCTTTCGACTATCCTGCACGGCGGACAGCCCGGAATGGAAAACCACAGGACGGTTTTTCTAGACTCAAACTCAAACTTTCCGTCGTATTCGACTATCATATCCGCACCTCCGGGAAATAAAAATGGTGGTCAGATCCTGGCCCTCTTGAGCAGGAGCGAGTTTGTGACGACGCTCACGCTGCTTATGCTCATCGCTCCCGCCGCCCACTCGGGCTGGAACTCCACGCCGAAGAGGACGAAGGCCAAGCCGGCCGCGAAGGGTATGAGAATCGTGTTGTAGAACATCGCCCAGAAGATGTTCTGCTTTATCTTTCCGAGGGTTTTCTGGCTGAGCTTTATGGCCCTGACCACGTCCCTCGGGTCGTTCCTCATGAGAACGATGTCCCCGCTCTCCATCGCTATGTCCGTCGCGTTGCCGACAGCGATCCCAACGTCCGCCTGTGCCAAGGCCGGAGCGTCGTTTATTCCGTCGCCAACGAAGATAACGACTTCTCCCTTCTCCTGGAGCTTCTTGACCTCGTTGGCCTTGTCTCCCGGCAGAACCTCGGCGAGGACGTAGTCTACCTTGAGCTGCCTTGCTATCGCGTTTGCAGTTCTCCTGTTGTCTCCGGTTATCATGCCGACCTTCTTGCCCATCCTGTGGAGCTCCTCGATGGCTTCTTTTGCTCCTTCCTTTATCGTGTCAGCTATGCCGATTACTCCCACTATCCTGCCGTCTATGGCGACGGTTATTGCAGTCTTCGCCTCGTCCTCAAGTCTGTGGAGTGTTTCCTCCACCTCATTCACAGAGTAGCCGTTCTCCACCATGAGCTTCCGGTTGCCTGCCAAGATCTCCCTTCCACCCACGACTGCTCTAACACCTTTGCCAGTTATTGCCTCGAACCCCTCCGGCTCCTCAAGCTCAAGGCCGAGTTCCTGAGCCTTCCTCACGATAGCATCTCCAAGCGGGTGTTCAGAGCGCTTCTCCGCCGAAGCAACGAGCTTCAGTAGTTCCTTTTCGTCCATGCCAAAGGTAACGATGTTAGTCACCTCGGGCTTTCCTTTTGTGAGCGTTCCGGTCTTGTCGAAGAGCACAACCGTCGCCTTCCTTGCTATCTCAAGCACTTCACCGTTCTTGATGAGTATCCCCATCTCGGCACCTTTGCCCATTCCAACCGTCAATGCAGTTGGTGTTGCAAGGCCGAAGGCACAGGGGCAGGCTATAACGAGGACGCTGAGGAGGGTTGTAAAGGCAAAAAGCAGGGGTTCACCCGCTACAAAGTACCAGTAGGCGAATGAAAGCAGGGCTATCGTGAGCACCGCCGGAATGAAGTAGGTGACGATCCTGTCAGCGAGCCTCTGTATCGGCGGCTTTGTGTTCTGAGCTTCTTCCACAAGTCTAATTATCTGGGCCAGAACTGTGTCCCTTCCGACGCGCTTTGCCTCTATCCTAAGCACAGAGTTCTTGTTTATGGTGCCCCCGATAACCTCATCCCCGGATTTCTTGAGGTTGGGAACGGGTTCGCCAGTTATCATTGACTCGTCAATGTAGCTCTCCCCCTCGAGTACAATCCCATCTACAGGAATCCTCTCGCCGGGCTTCACTATGACAACGTCCCCAACTTTAACGTCGCTTATCGGAACCTCAATCTCCTTTCCGTCCCTTATTACCGTAGCTTTCTTCGCCTGAAGACCCATGAGCTTTTTTATGGCCTCGCTGGTTCTTCCCTTGGCCCTCGTTTCAAGGTATCTGCCAAGCAGAAGGAAGGCCATCAGCAGGACGCTGGCCTCGTAGAAGTTGAAGTCCTCCGGAATGACCCCTACCGTTGCGAGGACGCTCGCCAGGTAGGCCGAGCCTATGCCGAGGGAGTACATGACCTCCATGTTAAGACTCTTATGTCTCAGAGAAGCATATGCCTTACCGAATATCCCTCTTCCAGCGTAGACTATTGCGATGGTGGATAGGATGAACTGGATGGGCATAAGGTACGGGATTTCAAGGCCAAAGCGCTCAACCTGCATGGAGGCGAAGAGGGCTATTCCAATACTCCACGCGACGGCGAGCTTTCTCTTCATGTCGCGAAGGTGCCTCTCCCTTAGTTCCCTCTCGAGATCGTGGGTCTCCTCCCCCTCGACCCCTATGAACTGGTAGCCTACGTCCTCGATGGTCTTCCTGATGTCTTCAATGGTCACGAGGCTTGGATCGTAGCTTACCCTCGCGGTTTCGGTGCCAAGGTTTATGCTCGCCTCTAAAACACCGGGAAGGTCTTTCAACGCCTCCTCTATCGTCTTAACACACATTGCGCAGGTCATCCCGCCTATCTTTATTACAGCATCCCTTCTCTCCCTGATCACCTCATATCCCAGCTCTTCGATGGTAGCTATAATCCTGTTAAGCCCGACTTCTGACTCATCGAATTTAACGTGGACGCTCTCTGAATTCAGGTTTGCAGTTGCCTCCTTCACCCCTGGGAGCTCCATCAGGGCAGTCTCTATGGTTTTAACACACATTGCGCAGGTCATGCCATTTACCTTGAGCACAAGCTCCATTTTTCCTCACCTATTACTTACTATGCAGGCCAGCTTATGGGGATTATTTTTTACAATCTGAAAAGTAGAGCCGGAGAATTTTTATAGTTCGAAGATTAGATTTGAACGGTGGAACGTCATGAAGATAGACGACCTTGATTTGAAGCTCATTCACCTGCTGATGGACAATTCGCGCCTGAGCATCTCAGAGCTCGCCGAAAGGCTTGGTGTCAGCAGGCCGACGGTAAAATCGCGCCTTGAAAAGCTTGAGAAGGAAGGAGTGATTCTTGGGTATACCGTAAAGCTGAATCCAGAGCTTCTCAGGGCGCACAACGTCGTTGCCCTCATAGTCAAAACTGACGAGCCTGAGAGGATGAGGGAGTTCGAGGAGATAATCGAGATAAACCGCTTCACGAGCAGGAAGTATCTCATAAAGATAGCCGTTGAGGATATGGAGGAGCTGAGAAAGGTCATAGAAGGGGCAGGGTTTGAGGTCATCGAGATAATGCCCATTCTTGAGAGCATTGAAAGAACCACTCCCCCGAAGGTCAAGATACCCTTCAAGTGCGACTACTGCGGCAAGGAGATAGTGGGAGAGCCGATAGTCTACAAGTACCACAACAGGGTTTACTTCCTCTGCTGTCCAACGTGCCTGAGGGAGTTCAAAAAGACCCGGGAGAACATAGAGAAGTTCAAACTAAAGGAAGAAGACAAAGTAGAGCACGCTCACGAGCACGAGCACCACGCCCATAACTAAATCTCCCCTCCCGCTTACCGAAGAGAGCTTATCCACAGCTCTCCCCAGCCTCGCGTACCTGCTTCCATAGTGAAAGCCCAGGGTAACGAGGGCAAAGGGCAGCACTGATATTCCAATGAACACCACGAGCAGCGCCGCTGTGATTCCCGGCGGATACTGGCCGGAGAGCAGGGAGCTCACCAGGAGGTACGAGGGGAGCACACAGGACAGTGAGAGAAACGCCATCACTCCCCCAACGACAAAGGCTGCCGGTGGGGAGGTGGCCTTTTCAAGAACCTCATTGCTCTTTTCCCTCAGTGGGCTGGAGACTGGTATCTTCACGTAGCCCAGTGCGGAGAGTATCTTGTAAACCCCCACGGTTATTCCAAAGGCGACCACAAAGTATCTGAGCAGGGGTATCTTGGTGTGCAGGTTCATGAGGGCAACGGCTATTATCGAGTACCCCAGAAATGCGCCGACTGTGAATGCCAGGCCGACCCTGAGAACCTTCCTCTCGTCCGTCAGGGCTATCATCGAGAGAAGGAACACTATCATGAGAAATATGGAAGGCCTAAGGGCGTTGAGAATCCCGAGGGCTATTATTGAGAACGTTACCCCCGTGAACTCGGTCACTTGACCCAGAGAGTCCAGCGGTATATCCGCGGCAGTCATCAGAATTGCGTCTGAAACCGGCATGGCAACCACCTAATGCTCCATCGATGGTGCCCCAAGGCGCACAATCTCCACGGATGAATGGGAGTTCATTGATATATTAACTTTGTCTCCCCTCGCGAGGCACGGGACTTCTATGGGATGGGTGTATCTGACCTTCAGAACCTCACCGTTTGCGTCTATTATCGCAATGCATGTTAGCTTTGTGTTAGTTTGATCGGGAATGCAGTTGGTATCCGCCAAAACTACGGCGTTTGTGGAGTTCCGGGGCCGTCCCTCGACCAGGACCCCGTGAAAAGTGTCCCGGGCATCTCCATCTCCCACTGAAAAGTACCCAATGGCTAGAAGTAACACAACCAGAACCGCCACAATGCCCGCTACCGCATCCCTCATACCTCTCACCGCAGGGGACTATAAAAACAATGAAACTTGGAGAGGGCTCACTCGCCGCTCTCCTCGATTCCCATGTACCTCTCGCAGCTCTCGTGCATCTCCTGCCAGCCGTCGCCCATGTACTGGGCCATGTGCTCCTCTATTTCCTCGTACATCTCGTCGTCCATCATGCCGTGCATGCCGTAGCCCATCATTCCGCCGTGCATGTAGCCGCCCATCGGGCCAAAGCCCCAGCGCGTGCCGGTTCTCTCTGCAACGTCAAATCCTCCGCTGTGGGCCATCCCGAGGGGGACGGCTATGAGCGCTCCGATGAGGAGCCCGATAAACAGGGACTTCCACTCCATTCCGCATCACCTCTTTATTTGCTTCCATCAGTACATTGCGGCCGAAGGAATAATAGGCTTATCATTGACATAATGTGAAAGGATTCCCCCAAATTTTTCAGATGCGAAAGGATAAGGCCAATCAAATATTTTCACAAGGTTAAATTGATGAACACCTCAAAAACAGCCAGCAAGTACGATAGGTTTTCAAAGTACCGCGCCAGGGCCCTTTCTCTGGCAGAAGGGAAAGTGCTTGAGATAGGCGTCGGAACGGGAAAAACTTCCCCCACTGTCCCTCCGGCGTAGAGGTCATTGGAATAGACTTCAGCAGGGGCATGCTGGAGAAAGCCGAGAGAAGGAGAAGAGAACTCGGCCTGAACAACGTCAGGCTCCTTCTGATGGACGCCCAAAATTTGGAGTTTGAAGACGAGGGCTTTGACACCATTGTGAGTACTTTCGTCTTCTGCACGGTCCCCGACCCGATAAGAGGGTTGAAAGAGGCGTACCGTGTCCTAAAGCCCGGAGGAAGGGCGATATTCCTGGAGCACATGAAGAGCGAGTCGAGGCTTTTGAACATCCCGCTCTATCTCATGGATCCGGTAATGAGGACACTCACAGGGACATCCACGATACGGGAGACGCAGAGAAACATCGAGATAGCCGGGTTCAGGATAGGGCGTGTTGAGAATCTCTTCTTTGATATTGTGAGGCTTATCATAGCCACAAAACCACAGGGTGAGTGAAATTCACGGTAGGATACTCTACATGGAGGATGGAAAGATATACTGCAAGGACAGCCGGCAGGCCGAAAAGCTGCTGCTTTTTGATGAGTAGGGGCAGATACAGGGAGGCGGATCTATTTCCCATTTTTGTCCAAAACTGTTTATTTCAAACCTCTCGTTAAATAGAGCCGAATTATTTTCTCTTTCGTCAAAAGGACAGCTCTCATGCCGAAAAGTATATATATGCATCTTTATTCATCAATGAGTAGGTGATGGGCATGATAATAGAGAATTACACAAAATTGGGTACTTATGACGACATCGTTCAAACGATAGGCAACACACCCCTGGTGAGGCTGAGGAAGATCGAGAGGTACTTCAACCTCAAAAACGAGCTCTACGCCAAAGTGGAGTTCTTCAACCCCGGGGGGAGCATAAAGGACAGGATAGGCAAGTACATGATCGAGGGAGCAAAGAGGGATGGCAAGATCGTCGAAGGCGGCGTTATAGTGGAGCCGACCTCAGGAAACACCGGGGTCGGCCTCGCACTGGTGGCAGCGGACGAGGGCTACATGACGGTCTTCACGATGCCCGACAAGATGAGCACCGAAAAGGAGCTCCTCCTTAAGGCACTCGGAGCGTTCGTCATAAGGACTCCAACGGCCGTTTCTCCAAGCGACCCGAACTCCTACTACAGGGTGGCCGAGGCCGTGAGGAACCTCATTTGGAGGAAGGGGAGGGCGATAACGAGGGGGGAGCTCCGGGAGATAGTCGAGTACGTCCAGCGGCTCGTTGATGAGGAGAGGCTCGACGAGCTCAGGGCGATCCTTGATGAGGAAGTAGAGGAGACCCCCTACGCATACATCCCCAACCAGTACTTCAACAAATACAACCCCCTGGCACACTACGAGACCACAGCGAGGGAGGTAGGGGAGCAGACGAATGGTGAGGTGGACTACCTCTTCGCCGGAATAGGCACCGGCGGGACGATAACGGGCATTGGGAGATACCTCAAGGAGAGGAAGAAGGGGGTCAAAATAATAGGCGTTGACCCGGTCGGTTCGATATACAACCTCGTCAAGAAAGGAATAAGCCTTGAGGAGGCCCTCAAGAAAGCTCACCCGTACCTCGTTGAGGGCATAGGCGAAGACCTCCTCCCCGAGACCGTCGATTTAAGCCTCGTTGATGATATGGTGGTCGTCAACGATCAGGAAGCCTTTTCAATGACCCGCTTCCTCGCAAGGAAGGAGGGCATCTTAGCTGGAGGCTCATCTGGTGCGGCCCTCTACGGGACGATAAAGTACCTCAAGGAGATGGGCATTGAGGGGAAGAAAGCTGTGGTCATATTCCCCGATACCGGAAGGAACTACCTGACGAAGGTGTTCAACGACGAGTGGATGCTCAAAAACGGCTTCGAAGTTGACGACGAAAGGGTTCTGGAGGTGCTGAGATGAGGTTCTCGACCAGGGCAATCCACGTCGGCGAAGAGCCTGAGAGAACCCAGCACGGCGACGTCGTATCTCCAATCCACCTCTCAACAACCTTCGCAAAGAAAAGCGTAAAGGAGGTTGAAGAGGGCTACGTCTACTCAAGGAGCGGCAACCCCACGAGGGACAGTCTTGAGAGGAAGTTAGCGGCGCTTGAGAATGCAAAGTACGGCCTTGCCTTCTCTTCAGGATTAGCGGCGGAATCCACGATACTCCTCGCCCTTCTCAAGAAGGGCGACCACGTCATAGCGTTTGACGACCTCTACGGTGGGACAAAGAGGCTTTTCAACCAGGTGATGGAGCGCTTCGGCATTGAGTTCACCTACGTTGACGCGAGAGAGCCGGAGAACGTTAGGAAGGCAATAAAGGACAACACAAGGATGGTCTGGCTCGAAACGCCCACAAACCCCCTCCTAAAGCTGGCGGACGTAAAGGCGATAGCCGAGATCGCCCACGAGAGGGACATCATGGTGGTTGTTGATAACACCTTCGCGAGCCCCTACTTCCAGAACCCCCTTGACCTCGGAGCGGATATAACCCTCCACAGCGTCACCAAGTACCTCGGCGGGCACTCGGACGTCGTCGGTGGAGCGGTGATGGTGAACGACGACGAGCTCTACGAAAAGCTCAAGTTCCATCAGAACGCGGTTGGAGCGGTTCTTTCGCCCTTCGACTCCTGGCTGGTAATGAGGGGCATCAAAACCCTCGCCGTCAGGATGGAGAGGCACGAGAAGAACGCCATGAGGATTGCGAAGTATTTGGAGGAGCACCCATTGGTTGAGAGAGTTTACTATCCGGGCCTGCCCTCACATCCACAGCACGGGCTCGCGAAGAGGCAGATGCGCGGCTTCGGCGGAATGCTGTCCTTTGAGCTTAAAGGAAACCTTGAGGAGGCGGTGAGGTTCGTGGAGAGCCTTGAGATATTCGCTCTGGCGGAGAGCCTCGGCGGCGTTGAGTCGCTCATAGAGCTGCCGGCGATCATGACGCACGCCTCCATCCCGAAGGAGGAGAGGGAGAAGGTCGGCATAAGGGACTCGCTCATCAGGGTCTCGGTGGGGATAGAGGACGTTGAAGACCTCATCGAAGACCTTGAGAGAGCATTCCAGGCGGTGAGAGCATGATGCCGGGCATCGAGGGGATCAGGACGTTCCTTCGGAGGCTGGGCTTTGAGGAGAAGGCCGTAGACGAATTGGTGAAGCAGATAGAGTACTTTGAGATGGAGGCCCCCGAGAGGGACGACATCGTGCGGGACTACCTGCGGGACGAGTGCATAGAGCGGCTCGTGAAGGAGATAGTACTGGAAATCCTGAGGCTGGGAAAGAAGGAGGTGCGCATACTCGACGTCGCCGCTGGCTCGGGCTTCTTCACGGAGCGTGTAAAGAGGAAGCTTGAGGAGAAGGGAATCAGAGTAGAGGTCCACGGCCTCGACATAACGCCAAGCATGCTGAAGAGGCTAAGGGATAAGGACATAACACCCATCTGGGGAGTTGCCGAAAGGATAGGGGACTCCATAAGAATAGCCAACGACCACTACGGGCTCGACGTGCCGGAGAAGTTTGACGTGGTCTTCTCGACCCTCGCGTTCCACCACTTCCTCAACCCGGAAGAGGTCTTGAGAAGCATCAGAGAAGTCCTCGAAGATGGGGGCAAGGCCGTTATCATAGACGTCCTAAAACACGGGCACGGCGAGTTCAAGGACACACTGAAGGACACGCACCTTGGGTTCTCGATAGAAGAGATGAGGGGAATGGGCCTGCGGGTCTTTAGAAACGCTGAAGTGAGGCCCCTCGGACTGCACTGCGAGGTTGACGGCATACTGATAGGGCTCTACAAGGCGGTGTTTAGCCGGGCTAAAACGTAGATATTTAACCAGACCCGCCCTTTTCTATTTGGGTTGCGAAATATTGATTGAGGGAAAAGAAGTGGGAATGACTCACCACAGGGGAACTGTTTGAGGGATGGCTTTCCCTGAAGAAGCTGAGTACGAACACCGCTTTATCTCCCTCGATGGCACGGCCATTAGTGTTGAGCGGGTCACTACCCGCTACAGCGTTTTGAGACCCATGTCAGAACGCATGGTTAAGAAAAGCTACCCTCGATAAAAGAAATGGCAGAAAACAAAAATTAAACGTCAGGCGAGCCTGAGGAAGCCTACCACGCGGCCGTCCTTGAGGAGCTGAACTCTGGTGCCCCACATTCCCTGGACGTAGGTTCCAATTTCAACCTCATTCAGGTCAACGTCCTCCCAGAGCTGGCCGGCTATCTGGCCGTTGATGATTATCGGTATCCTGGCCGGCCCCCAGAAGTTCTGCCACGGAGTTCCCTTCGAGGCGTTCTGGAGTGCCTCTTTGGCCCTGGACTTTATCTCCTCGAAGTTGGCGCCCATTCCTGACATGGGCCCCATGCCGCCCATTCCCTGGAACATACCCATCCTGCAGCCGCCCATCGGGCCACCGTAGGCTCCAGGCATCATGTCCATTCCGGGCCCCATATCCATAGCCTCCTCCGGCATCTCCATACCCCACATTCTCCACCTCATAAACCCTCCGAACCTTCTCATCATGTGCATCCACCTTGGCATTCCAAACCTCATTCACACCACCTCCACTGTGTCTTCGTTTTAGAATATCACAAAAGTATTTATAAAGTTTTCTGTTATATTATTGTTAAATCGCAGGTAAACAGATAGAATTATAAAGGTTAATGGGGAGGGAGTTACGGTGATAGAATGCGGAGATGGATGAGATGCGACCCTTCAAACATGAGGGCGTTCACGGCGATGCTGAAGTCCCTAATATCGGAGCCCAGGAGGAGCATCATACGGGTCCTCGCGGACGGCGTTAAGGGCACGAACGAGATTTACATCGAACTCCAGAGAAGCGGTTTTCACATGCCCAGGTCAACCCTGTATTACCACCTCTCCGCACTCCAGAAAGCCGGGATAATTGAGATGGTCGGTTACAGGGAGCAGGGAGGTGGTGCGCCGGAGAAGCTCTGGAAGCTCAAAGTGAGGAGGATAGGCGTGGATTTAGTTACTGGGGATGTGTTCAGGGAGTAGTAACTTTTCTTAGATTTTCATAAGGAGTCCTGAATTTAAGGCAGAGAAATGAGCGAAGACTTCACTCCTCAAGGAGCTTTCTCTTCCTCCTCTCGTACTCCTCGTCGTCTATCTCACCGCGGGCGTACGCCTCGTCGAGGATCTCAAGTGCCCTCTCTTTTGAGGTAGAGCCCTTTGAACCCCCTGCCCCCGGGTTCAGGAGCCACTTGACGAGCCACACTATCCCGACTATTATTAGAATCCAGAAGATCAGCATAAAGATCATGCCGAACCATCCAAACCAGCCGAATCCCATCATGTCGTGCCACCCCCACGTTCCATCTCCGGCGTGAACCAAAAACCTACTACTGCCAGCGCTTTCAAACATCATTTTTCATACCTCCAACTACCCCTCAGCAGGGGTTAGTATAACCCTTATTCTTCCCATTCTGACAAAAATAAAGGGCAAATTTTGGGCATTTAAAAATATGAATGTTATATTGGCTGGGACTTAACCTGCGGAAAATTTAAAACTAAGTTATTACCATTCATAACTTGATGATAATATGAGTGCAAAGATATTGGCAAAGGTTAGTGAAAAAGATGTAACATCAGCTACAGTTGAAACGTTCTATGAAATGCTTAGGAACTACACAGAATCGGACGTAATAATAGTGGGAGCTGGATCAAGTGGATTGATGGCAGCAAAAGAGCTTGCAAAAGCAGGTAAAAAGGTCTTGATCATAGAAAGGAACAACTATCTCGGGGGTTTTTGGATCGGAGGATTCTTAATGAACAAGATAACAGTGAGGGCACCAGCACAAGGGGTGTTAAAAGAGCTTGTGTTCCATATGAGGAATACACGGAAGGTCTATATGTCGCAGATGGTCCTCATACGTGTTCAAAGCTAAAAGCAGCTGCTTGTGATGCGGGAGTGAAGTTCTTCAACATGACGAGCTTTGATGATGTTGTTATAAGAGATGGGAAAGTTGCAGGTGTTGTAGTTAACTGGACCCCAGTTCAAGCTTTGCCAAGGCAAATAACCTGGTGTTGACCCAATAGCTCTTGAGTCAAAGCTTGTAATAGACGCTACCAGACACGAGGCCTTTGTTGCCAAGAAGCTCGAAGAAAAGGGTTCCTGAAAACGAGAGACACGGCTCGATGTGGTTGAGGAGAGTGAAGACGCGGTTATAAATCACACGAGTGAAGTTTATCCGGGACTTATAATTACGGAAATGGCCGTTTCTACTGTCTTTGGGCTTCCAAGAATGAGACCAACCTTTGGAGGAATGCTCTTAAGCGGAAAGAGAGCTGCTGAAGTGGCTTTATAGAAGCCCAAAGACCTGGAGTGATCCAATGAATATTTACATTGGAGATTCCCTTTGGAGCTCCTTTTTATTTTTTGAGGAAATTAGGAAGTTTTTCAAGTTCTCTGTAGAATTTAGTCCCTATACATCCAGAGATCCCTATTTTCTATCTTACATGCGGGTTAGAAATCCAAATAAGAGAGAATTCTACGAGCTCTTTCCGGTGGAAGTCGAGAACGAAAAGAGGGTCTCATAAAAGGGGTTGTCTATGATGGCGTGGAACTGCTGAAATATTTCTCTCGAGATGTTGATACCTCTGAGTCGGCAGTTTTGATAACGAACAGGCTCATAGCCACATTTGGAGAGGATGGACAGCATCACCTTAGAAGGATTGTAATGAGCCCTGCGGCGATAATTTCCCTTAAAGGAATACTCTATGCTCCAGCAAAGCCTCTCCAATATTATATTATGATGCATTCATTTGGATTTGATGAGAAAATCGATGTAAATGTTGACAAAGTGTTGAAAATGCTCCTTCTTCAGTTCTATACTTATTCCTATTTTAAGCATGATGAGATCTTTTGCGAGAACGAAGAATGCATGCTCCAAAATTGCCATACAACAGAGGAGATAAAGCCGAGAATTATATCGCAAATACTATATGTGGGCAGAGGACTTAAAAGGTCCTGTTTCTGTTTCAATCGATGTCACGTACAGATGCAATTATAATTGTCCCTACTGCTACGTTGGTTGTTCGCCGAATATAAACAGAGAGGAACTTACTACCAAGGAAATGTTCAGTATTATAGACGAACTTGCGGATCTGGAGGTATTGGTATTGTGCCTTTGTGGAGGAGAACCGACTCTCCGTAAAGACTTAATTAAAATCTTGAATTATGCCAATGAAAAAGGGATTACCGTTAATATAGTAACTAATGGATCATTGATATCAGACAACTTTGCTTCAAAATTAGCGGAATCAGGAATTGGTATTGTTCAGGTATCCTTAGATGGATCTAGCCCGAGATAATGGAAAGACTTAAACCCAAAGGTTCCTTCAACAAAGCCATCAAGCCATAAAAAGTTTAAATGAATATGGCATTCCAACAGTTGTAAGTTTCTGTTCCACTAATCTCAACATACAGGACTTTCCAAATACTGTCGAGTTGTGTGACAAACTTGGAGTTTTATCCATATGTACCATGTATTTTGTACCCGAAGCCCCCAACCATTTAAGGTTAGCACCGACCAATGATCAATATAAAAAACTGGTATCCTGGATAAGCAGTCATTGGGATGAATATTCTATTAGAGAATTTGGAGATCCAACAGAACATATTGCAATTGGTCCTTATATGTCACTTGTATCATTGAGTATTAGTGCAGAGGGCTATATTCTTCCCACACCATACCTAAGCTTGGCATATGGCCATGTTCCAGATGGGGTAAAAAAGCTGTGGCACAGTGGACTGGAATACATCTGGAAGAGTAATCCAGTCCTTTTGTCTGTGTCCTCCCATATGAAAACCGAGCATGATTTCCTAAGTAGCAATAGCAGATAATTCATTGGTGCCCCTTTTAATAGTGTTGACGCCTATCCTTGGAACAGTAACGTTTGTTGCAATAATGATAAAGCGTTATTTGGATGACTACATTCCCCTAAAAGTTATAGTAAAACACAAAGGGGACAAAACTGAGTTAATCATACAGACGAAAAGAAAAACCACGCATATTAACATCGAAAACTTCAGAATCAAAGAGTATCGGGAAGTACTTAGGTGGAGAACCAATGGACTTGAATTTGGTCGATACCGGTTGGGTAAGTACACAGGCAAATACGGGGAGGTAGTTTCCTATGCTATATCCGACTCTGGTTTGCTCATAGATGATGTGAGTGGAGAAAGATACTATCTAGCATTTGATAGCATCCATGAAGTTATGGATACTATATTAGACTGTAGCATAAAAGAGAAGATCATAGAGGTGAGGAAATTATGCCCGCAATGAACTTTAGGGTAACAAAGGCTCAAGTCCTTGAAGAACTCACATATACCACGAAACAAATTGGACTTAACTCCCTGTTAATTCCTTTCATGACGGCTGTTCTCTACTGGATGGCGAGCTTGAATCCCCTACCAAGTGATGAAGTCGTTGGAAGCCCGAGCATCTTCCTCTCCATAATAATTTCCCTCTTCTTTAGCGGCACGGTTTCCAGGGAGAAACTTTTGGGCATCCACGAGATGCTCCTCAGTCTCCCGCTTGATCCGGTTCAGCTCGTGTTCATTAGAACTCTCGGAGGTTTTATCATAGGAATCACGGGGATAGCGTTGGGTAGTATCGCCGGATGGATGCTTACTGAATACCTAGGCAACCCCTCTCCCTGACAAAGATATTCAGTGGAGTCCTAATATCGGCTCCTCTCCTCTTCAGCTTCACTTTTCTGGTAATCCTGATAACGTTCCTGTTCCATTCGATACGCCTCGACGTTGCAAAGGGAGTCATTGCCCTTGTGGCATTCTTTGCACCCCTCTACATCCCTAAGTATCTGGGGATGGGACTCTCAATACCAATGGCATTCGGTATTTCCCTGCTCCTCTCCACGGGGACCATCATTGTATCTTTTCTGATGATAAAATCCCTCGGCACGAATCTTGGGGAGAAAATGGTGCTCATCTGAGGTGGATGTAGGGCAGAGTTAGTAATCACATATTTTATGGTTGGTCTAAGATTATATACGTCCAAAACAGTTGGAACTATCGGAAGTTGTAAGTTTTTACGTACCCAGTATTTCCGAAATTGGGTTCACAGGATATTGCTTTTTTATAGAAAAATTTGTTAACTTAATATTTTAAACACAAAGTTTAGAAAAAACTTAAATTCGTAGTTAATACTATTTGTAGTTGGTGATCTCTGTGGAAGAGCTTGCTATGTACTTGGAGGAAATGTGGGGGGCACCTTCGGGATCTGAACCCAACGCTATTGTTGCCGCCATAGTCGCAGCAGCCAAAGCGGCGGCGGGAACATCTTTTGTAAAGAGTGTTGCGGCTGGGATAGTGTCTGGAATACTCGCAGCGGCGGCTACAAAAGCATTGTCCTTTGAGGGGATTTCTCCAATAAACAAGTTGTTATAGGTGGGTATTGATGGAAGACCTTTTAATCTTTTATATTTCCCGCCCAAGATCCCTGCTCAATCTTCCCAAAGAGCACTATGATGTTTTGAAATACAGTGACTACCTTGTAGTAGACTCTAACCAGCTCATTGAGAAATCACATATCAATACGTCTGGGCTGACAAAGGTTCCAACATCTAAAAGCTCAATAAAGTCCTGCATAATTGCTGTCGATGATAGGCTGGCTCTCGTCAAAGATTCCGACGTTGAGAATGCGGGAAGTTTGTTGCTTGACTTGTTGTCCCCCATTAGTCCCTGGATATATGATTACTGGGTGTATTTAAAGTGTGAGAATAAGGATGTTCTGGATAAATTACTTGAAAAAACTTTAGTGCTTTCATCTGTTCTTCATCAGACGGGCTCCAGAGAGGGCAACATTCTGCTCAGAAAAGATCCACACCTAGGTGATATTTTAAAAAACGATATCCTGAACAGCTCATATAATCAGATTGTGATATTGGGCAACGACGCAAAAAAGGACTTTTTAATCTATTCCTTTCCCAGCGGGAACTGGTATATATCGAGGAGCGTAGATCCTTTTGATTATTGTCATGTTCCCTCCCAGCAGGGGTGGCACACATTTCTGGACATTAAAAACAAAAAAAGAAGTGAGACAATACCGTTAACCCGCCATGCAGACACAAAGCCCTACAAAAAGATTAGGTTTAATGGTGTAGTCATTGAATACACCAGATGTTGCAATGCTAAGTGCAATCACTGTTACGTCTCATGTTCACCTGAAACAACTCAGACCCTCAAGGTTGATAAAGTCATAGCGGTTCTAAAAAAGATTTCACACTCATTAACCCGGTATCTAAACGAAAAGAAAGTATGCATTGCAGGTGGGGAAGTAACATTACCCCCTTTCAAGGAGGATCTGATAAAGATTCTAAAATTTGCAAAAATGCTGGGGTTCAAAACTGAAATAGTTACTAATGGGTATTTATTTACACACAAAGAGTTCTATGATCCGATACTAGAGTACACCGACTACGTGGAAGTTTCCATCACCCCTTTCCATGTTGAATGTCTAGGCAAACAATATTACAAAAACGTTCTTGAGAACCTAAAAAAGACGGTGGAAGAGAAATTAGTTAGTGGGGCAATCCTACGAGTTCAAACCACAAAAACAAAAAAGTTGAATCTTCTATATAAATTGCTCGATGATAGTATTGAGGGGTTTTTAATAGCGAGCTCCCCAATCTCATGGATTGGAAGAGCCAGGGAGAGAATACCAAAAGATGAAATATATCTAAGCCCGACTCCGTTATTCCAAGGAGGGTGCTGGTACAATCTGAACTTAACTATCACAAGCAGTGGGGACGTAACACCCTGCTGTGCGGGCAGTGAGCTGTCAAAGTTTCTTAAATATGGAAACGTGTACAAAGAGGATATTGCAGATATTGTGGAAAAAATGGTTAATGATCCCTATCTTTATGTTTTAACGAGATATCCAGAGCGATTAGTACACCAGCTGTCCAGAAAATTTGCGCTTCCCCCCAGAGTATCATCAATATGTGAGATCTGCCTGTACATAAACACTAGCCCTGTACTGTACAATGAGAGTAGAAAATTTGTCGAGGAGCTAGTAAAGATGTCAGAAAGTAACAGGGGGCCCTGACAGATGTGTTTTAAATCTATCCTGCTTCATTACTTTAACAGGCTTATGAAATACTACGGGCTGGCGATGAGCTCTTCATTATTCTTCTCTATACTTTCAAAAACGCCATTTATAATTGAGCCACTTATTTTATACATCACAGTATTTGTTATTGGGTATGTTATTGAATGCAACTCTACATTATACCAGATAAGGAAATTCTCCTGTGGTGGCAGATATTACAATCTTGAAAAATTTGGTATTATATCAGCGCTTTTTGCCTTCTCAATGTTTTATGTATTCTCAGTTTCTGGCATTATGATAGCTATCGGTGGATTTGAATTCTCAGTGAATGATATCCTGAATATGAGCCTTGTCTCAACAATTTATTCGTGCTTCCTTCTGTTGGGGGTATTTCTGATTTCCGGCCTAATCCCTGCGGTAATATTGATAATGATTGTGGTGATTCAGACATCCTTGATAGTTGGGAATTCGGGAAGTATTTCAGAGTTGGTTATGGAGATCCCTAAAACGGAGAATCTCATCTTAATATCATTATCAACCATGGCCCTTACCATACTATTCCTAACATTTATAGGAAAGGAGCCAAGTGTGAGATCAGTCATGATCCCAGTAAAATTTTTTAAAGGAAACCCGGTGTGGATATCCATCATTATGAGCTACTCAGTAAGGTACTCCTTTATAACTGCCCCCATACTAATGTCGCCCATTATTTACAACTATATTTCAGGGATTGAAAGAATTGAAATAATATACATGACTATTGGATACCTTCTCCCATCTTTTTTGATTAGTAGTGTTAGTGTGGCAGATACGTTGAGACTCTTAAACTTTAGGAAACTCTTTATTTCCTTATCAATGTTCACCCTGTTTTCAATGATCATAACCGCCCCATTTACCGTCGGGATAAACACTAAAATTATCCTCAGGTTGATATTGTGGGCATTTCTTGGTTCCAGTATAGCACTCTTGAGGAAATTCAAAAAGTACTACGGAAAAGATTCAATATTGCTTCCCTTTCTGGCATCTATCCTAATGATCCTAGGGGTCTATTTTGGACCAATGGTAGTTCCCTTTGCGTTCATATTTTTGCATGTATTCCTGCGGAGGTGTGAATGATGGAGGAATCTCTCATTATGTGCAAAGAGCTAACAAAAACATTTGGAAAAACACGTGCTCTTGACAGGATTAACTTTTCAGCCCCCTCGGGACTGATAATATTGCTTGGTAAAAACGGAAGTGGGAAAAGCACCTTAGCTAAGATAATCAGTACGCTTTTACCCTACGACGAGGGAACTGTAAAGGTAAAAGGAAAGGAAATAAACTCAAACAAAAGAGAAATCCGGCAAATAATATCATACCTGCCCCAAGATAATATAGTTGAGGATGCCTTAACTGTTCGGGAAATTGTTGAACTGTATTCCAGGCTTTTTGGAGAATCCGACACTAAGGCAAATAAGCTATTGGATAACCTGGGGCTCTCTCCGTATAGGGACACTCTTGTCGGAAACTTAAGCGGAGGTTTAAAAAGGCGCCTGTCAATACTCCTTGCATTTCTACCTGACAGAGACATTTATATTTTGGACGAACCATTCGAAGAGTTGGATTTTTGGGGGCGAATTAAGGTTATGGAGCTAATTCATCACGCTTTAAAGAAAGGTAAAAGCATTTTCCTCATATCTCACACGGCCACCTGGCTTGAGGAGATAGCCGATTATATATTGGTTCTACATCAGGGAAAACTACTGTACGCAGATTCTCCCAACAATCTGAAACGGGCATTTAAGGATGTTTATGCAATAGAGATGGAGTCACTCTCGGAGATTAAGAAAATCCTGAAAAACCCCCATAATGTAACAGTGGCAATTAATGAAAGAGTGTCGGTCATTGGAGAACACCATGCCCTTTCCAATACTACAAAGATTAAAAACGAAGAGATCCGGGAGGCATCTATCAGCGAAATATGCGCTTTTATCATGAACAGTGCAGCTTTACAGCAAAGCAACTTCATCAAAAAACTATAAAATTTCATACTGCATGCTCTGGAGGTTTGAGAAATGACTCACAAGATGATCAAATCTCGGTTAATGGAGGAGGTTAAATACACTACAAAAGAGCTCGGCATTCTTGGAGTGAACGCCTTAGCGAACGTAGTCATAATCTACATGGCAATTTCCATTCTCAGCCCAAGTCTTGAGAATGGACTAACCCTTGGGATGCTGGCAGTGGCGTTCTCCATCATGGTCAGTATCATCGTAACTCCCCCGTATCATGGGCCAAAACGACAGGAGCACTGGAGATACAACTCTCAGTCCCCCTGTCCCCTCAGGGAATCCTTCTCCTAAAGGTGGGGGCTGCTTCCATCTACGGATCCCTCCTCATCGGAGGAGGTCTTGCAATTGGAAGTATACTCAGAACATTCGTTGGGGCGAAAACCACTCCATCTTTACTACTCCTGACTATGCTATCCTGCATCCCACTCTTATTTGCCTTCAGTCTGCTGTCCACACTGCTGTGTGCCCTTGTGGAGCAGAAACACCTTGATTTCTTGAAAGTTGCTGTGTTCATGATAGCCTACCTCCTTCCCCTGTACCTTGCAAGATACTTCGGAGTCGGCATTTACCTCTCAAGCACACTACTTGTTGCTTTTCCCACTCTGTTGGTTGTGCTGGCAGCTTACTTTGCAGTACTCAAGTACTATTGAGAAAGACTCCCGGAAGCCATAATCCTAGTATAAGTGGTAAGAGCCGTGAGGTGGTTTTATGATAGAGCTTGAAAACATGAGGGAAAGTATAAATAGAAAAGAAGTTCTTCGAAGGATAAGCCTGACTGTGAAGCCCGGCGAAGTCCACGCCTACCTCGGCCACAACGGGGCAGGCAAGACAACCGCCTTCCGCCCGATCCTCGGCCTCCTCGTCCCTGACTCCGGCAGGGTGGAAGTCCTCGGCGTTAATCCTCTCAAAACCCCGAGGTGAGGGCAAGGATTGGCTACCTTCCGGAGTACGACCTTCTCTATCCGAGCCTTTCAGTGTGGGACAACCTCAAGCGCTATGCTTCGCTGAAGGGGGTTTACGATGAGAAAGAGCTTAGAGAACTGTTGGAGTTCTTCGAGCTTTTGGAGTACGCCAGAAAAAAGGTCTTGGCTCTCTCAGGTGGAACCCAGAGGAGGGTCGCAATGGCGAGGGCTTTTCTTGGGAGCCCTGAGGTTCTAATCCTCGACGAGCCCACAAGAGGACTCGACCCAGAGTGGAGGCTTAAATTCAAGCGGTTTTTGGAGAGATATGTGAAAGAGAGAAACACCGCAGTCTTGTTCTCCACACACATTTTGAGCGACGTTGACGAGCTATGCGAAAAGATTACGGTTATCAAAGAGGGCAGAGTGCTGTTCTCAGGAAGTTTGAAGGAGTTCAAGCGCGGTTTTCCTACAGGAGCTTCAATCTCCCTGAAGGTGGGGAACATCAAGATGGCCGCCGAAGTGCGTGAGGATAACGGATACTACCCAAAAATCATGAAAGGGTACATCCTGCTGGAAAATGCCGAGCCGTCGGAAATCAACACGCTCCTCGTGAGCGAGGGTATAATCGTTGAGGAGATAAAACGAAACGAACCCACATTAGAGGAACTCTACTCTATGCTCCACAGAAAAAATGGATAAAATGAAAGAGTGGGGGCTCAAACCTTCAGGAACTTCGCATTGATGGCCACTATCACCGTGCTCATGCTCATCAGCAGTGCCCCAAGGGCCGGGCTGAGCAGTATCCCGTAGGAGTAGAGGACTCCAGCGGCAAGGGGAATTGCGAAGGAGTTGTAGCCCGTGGCCCACGCTAAATTCTGCACCATCTTCCGGTAGGTGGCCCTCGCGAGGTGTATTGCGGTTATCACGTCCCTCGGATCGTTCTTGACGAGGATTATGTCCGCGCTCTCTATCGCCACGTCGGTTCCAGCTCCAATAGCTATGCCCACATCGGCCTGTATCAAGGCTGGGGCATCGTTTATGCCGTCGCCGACCATGGCCACGGTGTAGCCCTGCTCCTGAAGTTCCTTGACCTTCTCCGACTTCTGGTGGGGCAGAACCTCCGCAAAGAAGCCGTCCAAGCCGAGCTCCTCAGCGACCCATTTGGCCACCTTGGCGTTGTCGCCGGTGAGCATGTAGGCCTTTATCCCCATCTCGTGGAGCCTCTTGACGGCTTCCCTTGACTCCGGCCTTATCCTGTCCGCCAGGGCCATCGCTCCAGTGAGCTTCCCATCAACCACCAGGAAAACCACCGTCTTGCCCTGCTCTAAAACCCGGTTCACGCGCTCGTCCTCTTTCCAGAGCCCGTTTTCCTTCAGGAAGCCGGGGCTGACCACGAGGACTTCCCTTCCGTTGATGAAGCCCTGGACGCCCTTACCTGGCAGAACCTTTGACTCGTCCACCTCATAGGGCTTAAGGCCGAGCTCTCTGGCCTTCTCAACTACTCCCTGCGCTATAGGATGGCTTGAGTGCGACTCAAGCGCCGCGGCGTACTTCAGGATTTCCTCCTCACTGAGCTCGTCCAGAGGAATAACGTCCGTGACCTCGAACCTACCCTCGGTTAGCGTTCCGGTCTTATCGAAAACGACCACTTCCACGTCCTTTGCCCTCTCAAAGGCCTCCCTGTTCCTGATGAGGATCCCTTTCTCGGCGGAGATTGAAGTCGAGACCGAAACGACGAGCGGGACGGCTAAGCCGAGGGCGTGCGGGCACGTTATGACCATTACCGTCACCATTCTCTCCAGGGCGAAGACGAAGGGCTTTCCGAGATAGAGCCACGTCCCGAGCGTTATACTGCCCGCTGTAATCGCTATGAGGGTTAGGTAAAAGGCGGCCCTGTTGGCCAAATCTTGTGTCTTCGAGCGCGTCTCCTGGGCCTGCCTCACCAGCTCGACGACCTGCATGAGGTAGGTGTCCTTCCCGGTCTTCTCTATCCTGACCTTTATCGCGCCTTCGAGGTTTATCGAGCCGCCTATAACGGCATCGTCGGGCTTTTTGTAGACGGGCTTCGACTCCCCGGTGAGCATCGCCTCGTTCACGCTCGTTTCACCCTCGACGATGAGGCCATCGGAGGGTATCTTCTCTCCGGGCTTGACTAAAACCACATCGCCCTTCTTCAGCTCGCTGACAGGGACGTCCTTTACCCCCTCCGGCGTCACGAGGTGGGCTTCCGTCGGCATGAGCTTTATGAGCTCCTCCAGCGCCCTCGAGGCACCGAGGACGGAGCGCATCTCGATGTAGTGGCCTATGAGCATGATGTCGATAAGCGTTGCCAGCTCCCAGTAGAATGTCTTTCCCGGTATTCCAAAGGTCACCGCGACGCTGTAGAAGAAGGCAACCGTTATTGCCAGCGCTATCAGCGTCATCATTCCCGGGTTCCTCTTCCTTAGCTCGTCCCCCATCCCCTTGAGGAAGGGCCAGCCGCCGTAGAAGTAAACCACCGCGGAGAGGCCGAAGAGAACGTAGTGGTCGCCGGGAAAGGTCAGCTCGAAGCCGAAGAAGTTCTGTATCAGCGGCGAGAGAAGGAGTATTGGAATTGTGAGTATCGAAGAAACGATGAACCTCCTCTTGAAGTCCTCCATCATCATCCTGTGGTGCTCCGCGTGGGAGTGGCCCCCGTGTTCGTGTTTCATGTGTCCATGTTCAGCGTGTTCTTCCATTGCTTCGCTTCCGTGGGCATGTTCGTGGTTTCCGGCCATCTGCATATCATGGCTTGCATGCCCCTCGTGTCCCGCTTCGTGCTCCATGTGTTCCATACCAGAACCATCGTCAGCATCATTCATATGCGCGTGCTCACGGTGCACGCTATCTTCCTCTTTCATAACATATCACCCTCGTAACTTACTATTGTGCCAAGGATACTTAACCTTTTCCTGTACAAAAGAGAAAATTTGATGGTATAAATTTTCACGAACAAGAAAAAGGGAAGGCTATCCCTTCATCATGTCCTCGATCTCCTTCAGCCTCTTTCCAGGTTCGAGATCCTTCTCGGCCGAGGATGTCATCAGACCTTCCGCCATCTCCACCGTCTCGGCATCGAACTCTCCTGTGAGTATGCTCTCGCTCGTGAGGTCTATCATGGTGTTGAGTGCCTCCTCCAGGCCCTCGACCTTGCCCATTGCCTTCTCAAACTCTACCTGCATCTTTGCAACATCCTCCGCCCCCGGCCCTTCGGCTATGCTTTTAACCACGTCCTTGCTGAACCCTATGAACTCGGCCGAGACCTTAACGAGCTCCCTCTGTATCTCGGCCTCCTCCATAAGGAGAAGCAGCCTCTTTGCCTGCTTTATTCTCTGCTCCAGAGTCAGATACTTTACAGCGCTTCTCTTGAGGAGGGCCTCGTCCCCGAGCTTGGCAGCTTCCTTTCCCTGGAGAAAAATCTTACGCTTCAGGTTCTCAAGGTTGTTTATGTACTGCTTCAGAGCCATCTTGGCCTTTCTCATCCGGATCTTCCGCTCTATCTCCTTCTCCTCCTTGGATTTCCAGAGCTTCACCATAACACTACCCCCATTTGAACACGATTACCGTGATGTTGTCCTCGGCGGTCCTCAAAGCCTCCCCAACGAGCCGCTCCGCAACCTCCCTCGGGCCACCCTGGGAGGCGAGCTCTGCTATCTCTCCGTCATCTATGGTATCGTGAAGGCCGTCCGTGCTCAGGAGCAGGATGTCACCTCTCTTAATTTCCCACATGTACGTATCAACCACCAGCCCTATTCCAAGGGCCTTTGTCACGACGTGCCTCATCGGATGGGAGCGAACCTCTTCCTGCCCTATAACGCCCCTCTCAAGCAGTTCCTCAACGATGGAGTGGTCCCTCGTCCTTGAGATTATTCTACCGTCCCTTATCAGGTAGGCCCTGCTGTCGCCGGTGTTCGCTATCACGGCCGTCTCATCCCCCACGAAGGCGGCCACCATCGTCGTGCCGGCCTTTCCTGGCTCTGGGGACATCTCCATTATCCGGCGGTGTGCATCTTTGTAGGCCTTTCTCAGGAGCTCCTCAACTTCTTTCAATCCAAACTCCCCCGCGTAATCCCTCTCAAATGTCTCCCGGAGCGTCTCCACCGCCGCCTTCGAGGCCACCTCCCCTCCTTCGTGCCCTCCGAGGCCGTCCGCGACGGCGAGGAGGTATGCATCCCCAAGGGGCAGTATCAGGAGCGCGTCCTCGTTTTTCTCCCTCGGCCCAGGATGCGAGATGCCCCACACCCTATTTCCAACACCCGTTGAGATGACCCTGTTCATCCCCCGAACTCCTCCGCCCACTTCTCATACCGCTCGATATCCCTCTTTGTTAACGGAGACTTGATCTTTCTGAACGCCTCCTCAAAGTCCCTCATCTCAAGCGGACGCGTTCTTAATGACCTCTTTCTCAGTTCCTCCAGGGGAAGGGAAGCGAGCTTGTGCAGATCCCTGTTTTCCTCGCGTATCATGTTCCACACCGCCTCCTGGCAGAGGTTTCTCACGTCCCTGCCCGAGTACAGCCTTCTGACGCTCTCTTCGGCAATCGCGTCTAAATCGAGTCTCGAAACGTCCAGTCCCTTCGTGTGTATTCTCACTATAGCCTTGACAGCCTCTTTATCGGGCAGGGGCACGTAGATCCTCTTGGGGAAGCGCGAGAGGACCGCCTCGTCCAGGTCCCACGGTGTGTTGGTCGCCGCTAACGTGAGGACGAGCCTCTCACTCCCCCCCTCGTGGAACCCCTCAAGCTCGGTGAGGAGTGTGGAGAGCATCCTCCTCGTTGCCTCGCTTGTGTCGTTTGAACGCCTCGTTGTGAGCGCGTCTATCTCGTCAAGGAACACTATGCTCGGTGCCTTCTCCCTAGCGACCTCGTAGAGTGCTGAGATTATCTTGCTCGACTCGCCGAAGTACTTGCTGAGGACGCTCGAAGCCTTGACGTTGAAGAACGTCGCGTTCAGGCTTCCCGCGGCTGCTGAAGCGAGGAGGGTTTTGCCGGTTCCGGGCGGCCCGAAGAGGAGGATGCCCTTCCAGGGCTGGATAGCGGCGGGCTTTCTAAGGGCCGAGATGACCACGGTCTCCATCATGAGAAGCTTGACGTTATCAAGGCCTCCTATGCTGTCCCAGGTCACCTTGGACTTCGACACAAGCTCCAAGACGTACTCCCTGAACTGGTCCTCCTCGCCTTTCTCCTGGGTCGTGCTCTTCCCCTCCGCACCGACGAGGGCCTTTCTGCCGTACTCTCCCCTCTCAATCTGTTCGGCTGTTTTCTCCCACTTCTTGGCCTTCTTCAGGTACAGCTCCCCGTTGTAGGGCACGTGTTTGGCCAGCTGTCTGAGTATGGAGGCACAGCGGAGGGCGCTCTTCTTAGCCCTCCCCATGTCCCCAGCGGCAACGGCCTTCTCGAACTCCTTTTTGGCCCTCTCGAACTCCGTGAGGAGGGGTCCCGAAAGGTCAACCGGCATTTTCACACCCCCTTAAATCCAAGTTTTATCCTGTGGACTATTATCTCGGCCTTCTCCACGAGTTCCTCGGGGACTTCCAAGCCGTTCTCAAGGCGTAATTTCAGCTGCTCCCTCAGCTTCATGAGCTCCCTCTTAGTCTCGCCCCTCGCGTAGTGAACCAGATCGTCGGCGTACTTGAGCGCGTTCACGAGGTCGTTGAGCTTCAAATACAGGAGAAACAGCTCGCCGGCGAAGTACGCGCTCCTCGAAAGGTCTCTAACCGAAACGCTCCTGCTGAGTTTTTCGCGGTAGCTGGTGCCGAGGAACTCCGCTATGTCCCTCTGAAGTTCTTCAACGCTCCCGTAGCGCTCCTCCTTTTTCTTCGTGAGGCACTTCATGACTACATGCTCGAGGGGCTTTGCTTCCGGGTTAAGATGGCTCGGAGGAACGGGCTCCTCAAGGGTTATCTTTGACGCCACCTCCACGAAGTCCTCGCCCTCGAAGGGGGGCCTCCCAGTGAGAAGCTCGTAGAGCACCGCTCCAATCTGCCACACGTCGGTTCTCTCATCTGTGCCTCCGAAGCGGGAGCTTATCTGCTCCGGGGCGGCGTAGAGCGGTGTGAAGCTCACTGCTTGGGTTGTTCTGCTCTCCTTGAGGAGCTTGCTCAGCCCCCAGTCGCTCACCTTTGCCCTGCCGTTCTTGAGGAGGATGTTGCTGGGCTTGAGGTCCCTATGAATGACCCCCTTGGAGTGGGCGTACTTTATGCCCTCTGCAACGTCGAAGATGATTCTTGCGGCATTCTCCGGGTTTAGGGGCTTTTCGAGCTTGGCCAGCGAGCTCTCACAGTACTCCATCTCCAGATATGGAACTGGGAAGATGTTGTAGTCGTAGAGTTCGACTATGTTGGGATGGCTGAGGAGGGACCAGTTCCGCACTTCCCGGAGGAACGCTTTGCCTCCCGCCTCAGTCAGGCTCATGGGTATCTTGAGGGCCACGACGCTTCCGTCTTCCCTCTCCGCCCTGTAAACCCTCGCAAAGCCGCCCTCACCTATTAGCTCGACGTTCTTATACCTCGCAAAAAGCTCCTCCAGCGGGGTGCGGGGGCCTTCCGCCGAATTTTGCGGGCTCTCCTGTGCCGGAACGGGGACTGGAAGGGGAGCTTTGGGCTCCACCTTTGGCCTTTCGATTATTTCGGTGCTCACCTTGACTTTGGCGCTCACAATCCCGGAGCGGGCGACAACCTTGGCGCTGACCTTTCCGGGCCTTCTCGGGACCACCCTCACGCTCTGGGAAACGTAATCGCCCGGCCTCACACCCCTGAAGTAGACCCTCGTGGAGCTCAGGTCGAAGTGCCTTGAGAGATCGCTGAGGTCTATCTCAACGTTTATCGTCCCCCGGAGCAGGTTCCTGAAGCCTACGTTAAGGGGTATCTCCTCCCCGGCGTGAACCTTCGGCGGAAGCTCGACTATCACGGACTTCCGGAGGAGCTCCTTCATGTCCTCCCGTGGGGCAGGTGGAGCCGGCGGGGCGGGTTTTGGATAGCGGTACTTGTACCTTTTACTGGACTTCGAAACGTCTTTGAGCAGGTGCTTTATCAGGTGTCCAATCCACATGGCTACCACGATGAAAATTATAAACCCCGCGGCCCTCCCGAAGATGACGGAGATTAGCACTATAACTATGAAGAGCTTGACTATCCCTTCCAGGATGTCGTCATCGAACATATGGCCCATGTGCACGTCAATCCCTCCGTTCTCCCATGGCCACCATTCCTGGCAAACATTTAACCCTTTTTGGTGTCGTTTTGAAAATCTGCGGGGGGTTATCTTTCATTTAGGACAAAGATTTAAGGAAGGTTCGCGACAAAGTGGAAGTCACTCAGTGACAACTTCCTCTGTCTCCTCCTTCTCCCCCGCCACTTTCTCGGCGGCCTTCTCCGGCTCCAGCTCGCCCTCCTTCACTGCCTCTATCGTCTTCATTATCTCAGCGAGCTCCTCGTCCTCTTCGAACTCAACGCCCGTACCTAAAGCCTGGTCGGTGTACTGGAGCATTGTGTTCAGGTTCTCGTTGAGGTTCTGGGCATCAAGCCTCATGCTCACGAGGTTCTTCTCCAGCTCCTCGGGGGACATCTTTCTCAGGAGCTCCCACGTGGGCGTGCCCCTGAGGATGGCCTCGTTCTCCTTGATTATCAGCAGGTTGCTGACGAGCATGAGCTGTTTGTTGAGCTGGGCGTGGGTGTTCTGGAGGCTCTTCTTGCGCTGGTTGAGGGTTTTTATCTTCGTCGCTATCGTGAGTTCCTCGCTCTTGCTTCTGGCGTTCTTGGCCCTCTCGAAGAAGAGGGCTATTTCCCTGTCTATCTCAGCTATCTCGTTCTCAATCTTCCCTATCTGCATGTCGAGCTTAACCTGGTTCTCCCTGAGCTTGTCAATCGGTATGTCGAGCGGGTTCTTCTTCCCAAAAAACCTTGAAAGGAGGCCCATCACAGCTCCTCCTCCGCATCCTTCTCAATCTTGGGCGAGGCTATCTCGGAGGATACCTCCTCAACGTCTGCCTCCCCTGTCTCGACCTTGGCCCAGGCCTCCATGAGTTCCCTCTCGGTCTGATCTTCCGTCGCCTCAAACTCTGCCACGTCCATCTCAAAGACCCTGTTGAGACCCTCAACCATCTCATCGAACTCCTTGCCGTCGAGGCTCACCTTGACGAGCACGCTCTCAAGCTGCTCCGGCTCGACCTTGGAGAGCTTGTCCCAGAGGCCTATCTTCCTCAGCTCCTTCTCGTACTTTTTGACCACTATCAGGTTCTTGACGAAGGTGTACTGCTTCTGGGCGGTGGTGAAGTCCCTCAGCTTGAGCTTCTGCTCCATGTCGAGGCTCTTGATCTCTTGAGCCAGCATCTTCTTCTTGAGGACGTCCGCCCCGATGCCCTCCTGGAAGAGCCCCTTCTTTTTCTTCTCGATGCGCTCGATTTCCTTCTTCGCCCTCTCAAGCCTGTTCCTCAGACGTATTTCCTCCTCCTGAAGCTCCCTGAGGGAGAGCTTTTCAATCGGGTTCTTCCTAAACCTGTCGAGTATCCCCATCACAATCACCTCACTTCCTTATCAGCACGAGCCCAAACCCGTCTATGTATTTCACCACATGGCCTTCCCGGCCGATTTCATAGAAGGCCCTCCTAACGTGCTCCTCGTCCCCGCATTCGAGGCACTCGCTGAGGGGGAGGTAGTCCCTGCCCTCAAGCTTTCTCCTCACACAATCCCTCACCTTGGCGTAGACCTCCTCGTCCAGCTCAAGGCTCACCAGTGGAGCGAGCGCCCTGGCGTAGGCGTCGTTCGGGTTGTGGACCACCTCTCCCGTCTCGGTGTCGAGGAGTATGAGCGAGACGTTCTCAGAGTAGAAGTTCCTGTGGAAGTCCTCGGAGGAGACGTACCTCCTGATGCGCTCCTCAAAGCCGAGGGGTGAGGCCACCACGAGCACAATCCTTTCCTCGCTGGGAGATTCTCTCGCTCCAACGAGATGCACGTTCAGCTCCGCCAGGGTCAGCGGGTCCGTATCCATGCCCAGCTCCGCGAGCCTCTCCACACGGGTGAGGTACATCGCCTTTATGAGGAGCCTCTCCTTTCTTCCGAGGAGCTTCTTCTCCTTCAGGCGAATCTCCATGTATCTGTTCTCCGGCAGGTTCCAGAGGGCCGTCTCGTCGAGCTTTCCCCTGAAGCTCAAAACATCGCTCCCCTTCTTCTCCTCAGCACTCTCGACGGAGTACCTCTTTCCAAGGAGGGCTATCTCCCCACTAAACTTGCTCTTCACCCTGCCGATGAAGTTGAGCTCCTGAATCCTCGCTTCTTCCCTCACAACGAGCCTGCTGCCCTTCTCCACCTTGCCCGAGATGGCGAGCACTTCCTCTATCTTCCTCCTAAGTTCCTCGTCCCTCTGTGAGACCTCGATTTCCCTCCTCCTGAGTTCCATCTCCTTCTGCCTGAGCTCAAGCTCCTTTCTCCGTATCCTTTCTTCGAGAAGCTTCGCCTCGCGCAGAGCCTCTTCCCTTGCCCTCGAAAGCTCTTCCTCCAGTTTTTTCCTCAGCTCCTCGTCCTTGAGTTCGAGCAACCTTTTAGTCAGCTCCTCCTTCTCACGCTCAAACTTTCTGATCAGCTCCTCCTTCTCCCTGCGGAGCCTCTCTATCTCGGCCAGGTTCGATGTGGAGAGCTCCTCCTCAAGCTTTCTGCGCTCCTCTTCGAAGAACTCGACCATCTCGGCCATTCTCTTCTTCAGCTCTCTAACCCGGGTCTCGTAGGTCTCCCTCACGGCCTCGACTTCCTCGGCCTTTTCCCTCTCCCACTCCTCCATGAGCGTTCGGAACCAGCCGTATTTGCCCGCCTCGTTTATTGCCGCATCAATCTTCTCGCGGTATCTTCTCCAGGTTCTCTTGAGGTGGTACCTGAGGGAGAGCTTTATCTCCGGGTCTTCGAGCTGCTCCTCTATCCACCTGTCCATGCCGAGGTAGTAGGTTTTGAGCAGCTGGAGAACCTCCTCATCCCTGCGGTAGAGCTTTCCGAGGATGTCCTCCTTCGTTGTTATTTCGAAAACATTGTACTTCAGTATCTCGTCTATCAGCCCTATTTCGTGCTCCGAAAAGCGCTCGCTCGCTGGGGAGAACTCCTCCCCCTTCCTCCAGAAGCTCCACGCGAGAACCGCCAGGGCCGCCTCGAATTTCGCCCGGAAGGCTGTATCAACGTCGTCCAGGAAATCGCCGCATTCTCCCTCCAGATAGCGTGAATACGAGTCAAGAACCCGCTCCCAGAGCTCCTTTCTCGTATCAAAGCTCTCCACCCGGATATCTCGCCCCTGCCTGATGACTCTCTCCGCAGGCCTTAGGAGCTTTCTCACGCAGTCGGGATTTCCTTCGTTGAAGACCACCATGGTATCACCTCACAGGAGCAGGGAAAGCTCCCTTCTGAGTTTTTTCGCCATATCCTCCACCGCGCTGCCATATCCTTCGATGGAAATGTTAACGGCTGTTCCGTTATCTTCCTCTTCAACGGACACCGTCATCTCCAGCCTGCCTTTCTTCGTGTAGGCCCTGTATCTTGATACGCTACCCTCGCCGGAAACGTAATATGCGCCGAACTTGGAGAGGACGTACCTGAGGAGCTTGGCCACGATTGCCGGCTCTTCGCTGCTCGTGTGGCGTATTTCAACTACTTTGGGACTCACCTTTGAGCCGATGTCCTCCGGTTCGACTCTGTACACCCTAACTTTGCCCTCCGTCGGCGGGTCGAGCTTCGAGAGGAGTTCCTCCATGAGCTTGGACACATCGGGGGCCTCAACCATAAAGGAGATGCCCTTGAGCTTGGATACCCTGGCGCGGTTCGACCACTTGTCAATTAGGTATTCAACGCGCTTTCGCTCTGCATCGCTGTCATAAACCACCACGAACAGATGCGTCACGGTATTCACCTCTGCACTTCCCTTTGAATAGTATTGGTCATTGGGAGCATATAAAGTTTTCGGCATTTTGGAGAAAAACATGATATGGTCAATTTTCCATTTTGTAAAGTGTGAAAGAATAGGAGAAAACCCACGAAGAAAATCAAACCCTATCAACTACACCCTTCAGTATCTCCTCAACCTTCCCGGCAACTTCAAGGAGCTCGCCGTTCCCTGTAACGCCCATGGCCACCGTCGGGGGCAGTAAACTCACGTAGGTCTTTCCCTCCTTGACATAGACCATCAGGTTGCACGGTAGGAAGGCGCCGCTGTTGAGATCTATGCCTATCAGCTCGCTTGAGTAGTTCGGATTGCACGCCCCGAGGATTACGTAGGGCTCCATGTCGAGGTCAAGCTTCTCCTTAAAGAGCCTATCAACTCTTATCTCGCTGAGCACTCCGAAGCCTTCCTTCTTCAGCTCTTCCTTGACCTTCTCAACGGTCTCGTCAAAGCCGGTCTCGACCTCCCGGACGTAGGCGTACTCCCTCTTGGACTCCTCCGCTTCTTCCATCCCGTGCATTCCGTGGCCTTTCATGCCCTTGCCGTGACCTTTGCAGTTTCCTTTCATCTGTCCTTCACAAAGTGAAAAATTATGGATCAAAAATTTTCACAATTAAGGCGATTCCTTGAGTCCTGTATAAGCCCCCTTCATAAAAGGGGCAATACCCATTGAAGAGGTAACCATCACACTCGTGGCAGACCTGCTATTTACGAAAAGGGCAACTACTGCCGTGACAGGAGCAGGTCTTTAGGGCGGTGCGGAGAAAGGTGTTCACTTCTTTACCTTCCAGTAATCAAGTACTAGTATCAGAGCGACTCCCGCGAGAGCTAGGAGTTTCGCGCTGTTTTTGGAGTTCTGGCCGGTGGCCTTTCGGCAGGGGGGCAGTTCATTTCTCAGACCCTCTGTAAAGTTCAACCTCCGAAGGGAGCCCCCATCGTAGTAGAGCACAGTAACGTTTCCCCAGTCAAGGGGGACGAAGGGATTTTGGGGCCGGATGTAGATGAGGGCCTCTTCTCCCAGGAAGACTGCGCGCAGGGTTGTGTTGCTCGGAAGATGGAGAGCCACGCTGTCTGGGACTTTAATTATGTAGGACACTCTGCCGTTCGAGACGTGGAGTGTTGACCCGTTGAACTCAACCGGGTACGAGGGCGAGGTTATGGAAACGTTGCCGCAGGGACACAGCTCATTTCGGATGTCCTCCGGAATCATAACGTCGCCTATAAGGCAAGGTCCCCGCGGGTCTATGGCCCTTCCGTCGCTCAAATACCAAAACCCCCTGTAGAATGTATAGAAGAGCTCCTCCGCCCCGGTGGTGTTGCCGAGATAGTAAAGCCGCCCATCCCTGAAGTAGAAGTAGTACTCCCCAATCATGCTCGGGGTGGGTACCCCCTGCATTCCCTGGCCCAGCGCGTCCCAAGAGAGGGTTATTATCGCGTCGTCTTTTCCGACTTTAATAAATGGAGCGAAACTGCAGTATTCGGTGGGGCCGAGAACAGGATGTGGACCGCAGAGTGATCCGGTAGCCGAGATAGCAGGTAGAAACGAAAGTGACAATAGAAAAAGAAAAAGCCCTAACTTCCACATACTAAATTTATACATACGGGACCCCCAAATTGCTGATACAATATGAATCAACTTGTCTAACAACGTCAAAGGTCACCCCAAAGTAGTACGCCCTTTGTGGATATTTCCTTCCGATATTGTTAATCTGAGCTTGTACATAATCACTTGCTAACTTTGTACAGTTAATTGAGTCACTGCAAGTTTTACAGTTCCCCCCTCCACCTATAACACATTCATCAGCTTCCATTTCCATAAATACATTCCAGCAGTTGTATTTAAGCTTTAGCCCTTCAAGATTAAGTGTCCATCCATTTATGTTATTTATCCGGCCCATATAATAATTTGGCTGTGCAAAAACATAGTCAAAATATTCACAGGCTCCAGGATAATTCGGAGAGTAGTACCAAGGAAAGATATTTGTTCCTTCAATATTCATTGTTGGCACACTTGGAATCCAGATAAATTCAAATCCCGCGCTGTGTATCTTTTGTGACATTGCTTTGATTAATTCATAAGAAATCCCCACTCCCTTCTCAATCTGATCCTGTTTGAACATCCAAGCATTCTCAAGGCTCCAATAAAACCCCCTTAAATTGGGATCCGATGATCCGGCGAATACATTAATCCATCTTTCCCAGTAGGACCCCTCAAAACTTCCGGTTATGTTGCCACGAGGAGTTTTTGCAGGTGTAAAGAATGGTATTGTGACGTAGTATGGCATGTTCATGTAGTCACTCAAATATTCAGAAAGGTTATATGCGTCAGTCTCCGCATCTCCAGTATATTGGATGTGAGCCGGCTGTCCGAGTATCACAGCATAGTCAAAACCTAGTCCTTTAAACTCCCTTAGGCTTCCATTCATTCTCGATTCGTAGTTCGAGCCATTCCATCTGATCCACCATAGTCCAAAGTTCGCCATGGAGATCACCAACACATGTTATCTATCAAAATATAAAAATCTTTTGAACGGAAAGATGGTTATAAGCTCAATGATGACCAGTTGAAATAATAAGGTAAAAGAGACTTACTCAATCTTAAACAGAATTAAGATAAACTCACCTCAGGATCCTCATCGCGTTGAAGACAGCTATGAGGGCCACTCCAACGTCCGCGAACACTGCTTCCCACATTGTCGCCTCTCCAAGGATTCCAAGGCTTACGAAGGTCAGCTTAACGGCGAGCGCAAGGATTATGTTCTGCCAGACTATCCTCTGCGTCCTCCTTGCTATCCTGATGCCCCTCGGCAGCTTCGAGGGCTTGTCGTCCATTATGACCACATCCGCCGTCTCTATTGCCGCATCGCTTCCGAGGGCGCCCATGGCCACGCCAACGTCTGCCCTGGCCAGAACGGGGGCGTCGTTTATCCCATCCCCAACGAAGACGACCTTGCCGTTGCCCTTCTCCTTCTCAAGCTCCTCTATGACCCTCACCTTGTCCTCTGGAAGGAGTTCCGCGTAGAAGCCGTCGAGGCCGATCTGCTTTGCTATCTCCGCCGCAACCTCCCTGTTGTCACCGGTAACCATGACGACCTTTCTGACGCCGAGGCGCTTGAGCTCCTTCACGGCTGTGGGTGAGTCCTCCTTTATTTCGTCCGAGATTATGATGTAGCCCGCGTACTTTCCGTTGATGACGACGTGAGCTACGGTTCCCTTCACGCGGCAGGTGTCGTGTTCAATGTTGAACCTGTGGAGGAGTCTGTCGTTTCCTACCATAACCTCCACGCCGTCTATCCTCGCCCTCACTCCGTGGCCGGCTATCTCCTCGTACTCCTTGATTTCGGCCTCGTTGATCTCCTTCCCGTAGGCGTCCTTGATGGCCTTCGCTATCGGGTGGTTCGAGTGGGCCTCGGCCAGTGCCGCGAATTTGATGATTTCTTCCTCGCTGAAGCCGTTCCGCGTTTCCACCTTCGTGACCTTGAAGACGCCCTTGGTGAGGGTTCCAGTCTTGTCGAAGGCCACTATACTGGCATCTTTGAGAGCGTCCAGGTAGTTGGAGCCCTTGACTAGTATCCCCTCCTTCGCTGCCCTGCCTATACCTCCGAAGTAGCCGAGCGGGATGGAGAGGACGAGGGCACAGGGGCACGAGATGACGAGTATCACAAGCGCCCTGTATATCCATGGGGTGAACGGGTCTCCCGTCACGAGCGGCGGCACGAGGGCTATCAGGGCCGCTATTCCCACCACAGCGGGGGTGTAGTAGTGGGCGAAGCGCGTTATGAACTTCTCCGTCTTTGCCTTCCTGGCGCTGGCGTTCTCGACGAGCTCAAGGATTCTTGAGATTGTGGATTCGCTCAGCTCCTTGGTGACTTTCACCTTTAGGAGGCCGCTGAGGTTGACCATGCCGGAGAGGATCTCCTCGCCTTCCTTCACAGTCCTCGGTACGCTCTCACCTGTTAAGGCGGAGGTGTCAACGCTTGAAGTGCCCTCGATGACGACGCCGTCGACGGGAACCTTCTCGCCCGGCTTGACGAGGATTACGTCCCCCACCTTAAGCTCCTCCGGCTTGACCTGGACGACCTCGCCGTTCCTGAGCAGGTTGGCGTACTCCGCTTTGAGTGCGAGTAGAGCCTTAATTGAGCGTCTTGACTTTCCAACTGCAAGATCCTGGAAGAACTCGCCAACGACGTAGAACAGCATGACCGCTACTCCTTCCGGATATTCCCTGATTATGAAAGCACCTACGGTCGCCACGGCTATGAGGAAGTTCTCGTCGAAGACGTTGCCGCGGATGGAGTTGACTACAGCACTCCTCAGCACTTTCCAGCCGGAGATGACGTAGCTCGCCAGGAAAATCCCGAACACGAGGGCGTTGTCCATGTCGTAGTAGTAGCGCATTACAATGCCAACGGCAAAGAGGATTAGGGAAGTCCCTATCATGTACACTGTCTTCCCGTACTCCTCTTCCTCTCCGTGCTCATGCTCGTGTCCATGTCTATGCCCATGTTCATCCGCTTCTATAACTTCAACGTCGGGCTCGACCTTTTTGATTACCTCTTTAGCCTTCTCAACATCACCTTCGATCACAGCTTCCTTGGTGGCGAAGTTGACTACCGCGAACTCGAAACCCTCCTTCTTCAGGGCCTCCTCTATCTCGTAGGCACAGCTCGCGCAGTCGAGGCCTTCAAGCTTGAGCTTCTTTGGCATTCACTTCACCTCCGAGAGGTGCTCCATGGCCGTCCTCAGGATATCCCTGATGTGCTCATCATCGAGGCGGTAGAAGACGTTCTTGCCGTCCTTGCGGTAGGCGACTATCTTCCTGTCCTTGAGGATGCGGAGCTGGTGGGAGATTGCCGAGACCGAGAGTTTGGTTATCGCCGAGAGGTCGCAGGTGCAGAGCTCCCCTGCCTCCATGAGTGCCAGCAGGATTTTGAGCCTCGTCGGGTTGCCGAGGGCGTCAAAAAAATCCGCTGCCTCCAATACGGTCTCCTCCTCCGGAATTTTTGATTGGGCTTCGAGCACCTTATCGAGGTGCTCCTCGTAAATCCTACAGACCTCTGTCATCTTTCATCACCTTCACATTTGAGCATTTGTGCAAATGTTTATAAACATTACGCCCCGGAGAAAATAGCGAGCACGTCAAAGGCACGGCCTTCATGAAAAGGATGCACACCCACTGTTTCCATCCCCGGAGGGATGACGCGGGGTTTCAAAGTAAATGGGACGCGGGGAAACCCTGCGAAACCCATACCTCCCGGCGGTTCCCTAAAATAGTGGGCAGGATGTACCTTAGTTGGTGATGTTAGCATGCAGAAGAAGCCGAGTAAAGGGATTAAGTTTAGGGCGGATATATTGGACGGAGACAGCTATGGCAGCAGAAGTGGCACCAGCGTGGCAAGTTCACAGAGGCCGCGGCAGGGGGGCACCCCCGGGAGCGTCTCATCGGAGATGAAGGCGTGTGAGATGCTGAACTTCCTTGAAGGCCTTGCAGAATGGATCAGGTACAGGGTCAGCATGAGAGACATTACTCCAAACGTCCAAGACATGCTCCTTGATTCAGAGAACCTCCTGAGAAGTATTCGGGCAGCCTGTGAGATAAGCCACTACGAGGCGGCTGTGAACATGGCGGTGAGTGCACTGTCCCTCTATGATGAGATATGGAGAATCCTGCGAGGGGAGGATCCCCTTTCAATCAAGGATAAACCCCAGAGAGCGGCGTATGCTGCCAACCCGGTAAAATCCACCAGCGAATATTTCACAGAAACCGAGTGGAACCTTTTGGAACCTATGGGGTTCGCCGGTTCCCTAAAATAAGCCACGACTCAGGGTCAGGTTGGTGATGCGACATGTGGGATGTAGTAAGAAAAACCAAGAAGTTGATTGCAGGGATTTTGCTCGCCCTGCTCCTGGCAGGGGGGCAGGCCCTCGCCAGCAACGTTGCCGGAGCAGGCAGCACTACCACCAGCGGTACAGCGATGGCGGGGAACGCGACCTTCAACGCCACCCTCCAGGACAGGGCTTACTACATGCTGACCCTCCTTGAGGGGGTGGCCAACTACACCACTGAACTAATGGACAACCTGAACGCCATTGACAATAAGACGATGAACCTCTACGCCGAGGCCGAGAACCTCAGGCAGAGTTCCTGGGCGGCCTATGACATGGGCAACTACAGCGCGGCCATGACCATAGCCATGAACGCCATGGAGGTATACGAGCTCGTTGTTGAGAGGATAGTACCCGCAGGCAGTGCAGGCAGACCCGGGATGGGTCCTGGCATGGGAGGCATGATGAATGGGCAGGAGGCGCTCTACTGGGCGAAGATCGAGCTTCAGAGGGCCAGGGAGTACCTCGCCTACGTCTCAAGGATAATAGACGAGGCCTCAAAGCTCGGCATTGACACCTCAGAGATATCGGCGCTCTACAGCCAGACCGTCGAGGCGTACAACAGGGTAGAAGCCGACATCGAAAACGGCGACGTTTCAAGCCTCGGGGACGACATGAGAAGGGCCGAGAGCCTCAGGATGCAGCTCGAGATGGCCGTTGAGGGGCTCGTCAGGGAAATACTAACCGCCAGCGCCGGCGACATAGCCGAGACCTTCACGAAGAAGCTTGAGGCCGAGCTTAACAGAACCTCAGAGCTGATGGCCCTCATGGAGAGTGTGATAGGGAACACCAGTGACACCAAGGCGCCTATGATGCTAAGAATGCTCGAGATGAGAAGAACGGACCTCCAGAACATGCTCGGGATGGTTCAGAGGCTCATTGACTCTGGCAGGTACGAAATGGCCCTGCGCATGGTGAAGGAGATAAACCTCGAGCTGGAGGAGACGATAATGGAGATAGGGCAAACGGCAATGGAGTTCCGCAACGGCTACATGATGGACTACTGCGGCCAGTACGCCAACACAACAGCCCAGCCCATGAACCCGGACTACCAGAAGTACTGCAACCAGAGCTGGTGGGGACAGTGGGAGAGAGAAATGGACGATATGATGGGAACCGGCTGGTGGAACGAGGAGGAGAGCCACATGGGCGCAAGAATGGGCATGAGCCAGAACGGAAGCTGGAACAGCATGGGAATGGGCAGCATGGGAGGATGGAACGGTCCATGGTGGAGCGACGAGGAGAGAATGAACCAGGGAACCTCTGGCAACGGAAGCATGGGAGGAAGCTGGATGAACCCGGAGGACAACTATGGGTGGAACGGTGCCCACGACGACTGGAGCGAGAGCTGGATGGGAACCAACAACTGGACAATGAACCAGATTAACGGCACTACCGGCGGGAACATCATGGAGGACGAGGATGACAACCACATGGAGAACGACCAGGAAGGCAACATGGGAAGCGGTATGAACAACAACTCCGACAATGACCAGGACAATCACATGGAGGACTCCAACGACGACTCAAACGACAACTGGAGCAACGACCAGGGTAACAACGATTCAAACGATAACTCAAGCGGGTGCGGAAACTGCAGTGGTGGCGGCAACTGGGGCAACTGGTGGGGCGGTTAAACACGGAGGTGAGTCCAAGTGAGCAGAAAAATCTTCGCCGCTTTCCTTTTCCTTTCATTGTTCCTTCCGCTCTCCGCGGCGCAGTACACGGTGGAATCCACTGAACTGGTCGTTTACCCCGATGGGTACGTCAAGGTGGTGGAGGTTGTAAGGCCTGCCGAATACACAGTCGCGGTTACCATTCCCCCGCTGGACGAGTCCCCCCAGGGCGTTATGGTGGTGGACGAGACCGGCTCTCTCATCCCCTACGAGATAGCAAACTCAACCCTAACGGCTTACTTCGAGAACGCGAGCCTGATTAAAATCACGTACTACACCCCGGCCCTCACCTCCAAGGAGGGCTCGGTATGGAGGATTAAATTCACCTCCGAGACCCCCGTGAGGTTTCACCTTCCCGATAATGCGGTAGTTGTAAAACTGAACACCGTCCCCCTGAGGGTTGAGAAAAACCACATAGTGATGCCCGCGGGGAACGTGAGCATATCGTATGTTATGGAAAAGCCAGCCGGCGCAGACCCGCCTTACACTGGAGATCTCCCCGGTGCTGGCGCTGCGAGTGGAAACGCAGGGTCATCCGGCACATCGGCATCCGGTGGGAGCGGAAACAGCTGGCCTCTCTATCTGCTACCCGCCCTCGGGATCGCGTCCGCTGGAGTGGGATATTCGGTCATGGCAAAGAGGAGACGCAGGTCTGGGGAAGGAGATATCGCCCTTCCTCTGACGAGAGAGGAGTACCCGAAAAAGCTGGAGGAGAGTGACCTCAACAGCGACGAGATAAGGGTGCTCCTCTACATCTACGACAGGGGAGGCAGGACGACCCAGGCAGAGGTGAAGAAGATGCTGAACATCCCCAAGACGACCGCCTGGAGGATGTTCAAGCGTCTCGAAGAGAGGGGACTCGTAAGGGTCTACAAGAAGAGGCGCGAGAACTGGGTGGAGCTTGTGTTTTGACTCCACCCTTGTAGGAGCTGGGACATTTCTTATTTTTTATTGGTGTGTCCGGTTATGGCCCCTCAATCTTAATATACCTCTTCGCTCCACTACATACCATGCCGGGAGTCACTATCAACCTCGCAGGGGGAACCGAGGAAGAAGCGGAACATTTTGCCGAACTCATGCGTCTCTCAGCTCCGGAGTACTTCCCGAGCCTTCTGGGAGAGAAGTTCAAGGAGTTCTTCGAGATCGCATTTATTGAAAAGGGCAACCTCTTCAGCCACGAGCACGTGGTCTTCGCAAGGTACGGAGAAAAGGTAGCCGGGATGCTCCTCAGCTATTCCTGGAAATCCAAGCACAACGAGGAGGGAAAAACCGGCTGGCTCATGATGAAGGTTCTCGGCTTCGACTTCCTCAAGCGGCTTCCAGCTTTCATAAGCGCCAGATCTGGAAGCGGAAAGCTCGATGAGAACGACTACTACATCAGCAACATAGCGGTTTATCCCGAGTTCAGGGGAAAGAAGATAGGGAAAGCCCTCATGCTCAGGGCCGAGGGGCTGGCGAGGGAGAGCGGGGCGGAGAGAATAACCCTGGACGTTGAGATGGACAACGAGATAGCTATAGCGGTTTACAAAAAGCTCGGCTACACCATCGAGAGGGAGCACGAGGTGGAGCTTGAGGGGAAAAGGTACGGGTTCTACCGGATGGTTAAACCCTTGAAAGGTTCCTAAAAGAAAGGCTGTCCTCACATCGCACAGCACGGCATCTTTGATACGTCTCCCTTGAAGGAGAGTGCGGCAAGCTTTATCGCCTCGCTCATCGTCGGGAAGACGTGGAGGGTCTCTATCACCTCATCCAAGGCCATGTTGTTCCTCACTATCATCGTCGCCTCGTGGATGATCTCCGCCGCGTTGTGCGCCAAGATGTGAACCCCGAGGATCCTCTCGGTTTCGTCGTCCACCACCATCTTCATTAATCCACGCTCCTCCCCGAGGATCCTTGCCTTCGGGACGCTCGAGAACTCAACGGTGTTGCAGAGGCACCTTCTTGCCTTCGAGGCCTCCCTGTCGGTCAGCCCAACGCTCGCCAGCTGGGGGTCGGTGAAGACGACCTTCGGGACAACCGAGTAGTCCATCCCGATTCCCCTCCCCTCAAGGGCGTTGGTGGTAGCGATGAACCCCTCCCTTGCGGTCACCGTCTCAAGCATGGGCTCCCCGACCACGTCACCCGCGGCGTAAACGTTCTCCCCAGCTTTCATTGTTCTGTCCACGACTATGAAGCCCCTCTCGTCGGTCTTCACGCCGAGGTTTTCAAGGCCAAGGTTTTCCGTGTTCGGGACCCTGCCCGTGGCGAAGAACAGATATTCAGCCTCGAAGGTTCTCTTCCTCCCACCAACGGTCGCCTCAACCAGAACCCCATTCTCTCCGCGTTTCAGCCCCTCAGGGAGAGCCTCCGTGTGTATCTCCACCTCTTCGCTCAAAATGTCCTCAAGCTCTATCGCAAGCTCCGGCTCGGCGTCAGGCATTATCCTCAGGCTCCTCTGAAGGAGCACGACCCTGCTCCCGGCCCTCGCGAATATCTGGGCGAACTCAAGGGCCTGTGTTCTTCCGCCGATGACCACGACGGAATCGGGGGGATCTTTGAGGCTCAGGGCCTCGACGTGGGTGAGAACTCTGTCCCTAACCTCCTCCAGCCCCTTCAGCGGGAGAACCCTCGCCCGCGAGCCGGTAGCTATGAGGGCCTTTTTGAACCCTATTCTGGCCCCGTTTACTTCCACCGTATTTTCCGAGACGAACCTGGCGGAGCCCTCCACGTAGTCAACGTGTTCGAGGCTTTGAAGAACGTCTTCGTACTTCTCCTTTCTCAGGGTTTCCACGAGCTTATCCTTTCCCTCCACCAGCTTGGCGAAGTCGAACTCATCCATAGAAAAGCCAAGCCCGAGGTAGGGGCTGAAGAGGGCCCTTCTCTTGAGCTCGAGGGCCGTTAAGAGGTACTTCGTCGGGACGCAGCCGACGTTGACGCACGTTCCTCCTATCGGCCCCCTGTTGGCCATGAGGGTCTTCACTCCAAGCTCGTTAGCTTTTAGAGCCGCGGCGAATCCGGCGGCACCGCCGCCGACGATGAGAAAATCGTAGTTTTTCATGCTAAGCATCTCCAGACACAAAGGAAAAATAATGGCTGGCCTCAGTGGTGGCAGCCGCCCCGGCGGTGCCTCATGCCGTGCCCGTGGCGGGAGTGGGTGTGTCCTCCATGGGAGTGGTGGGAGTGTCCCATACTCTCCATTCCGATGTATTTCTCCGGGTTCGCCTCGAACTCCGCCTTGCACCCAGGGGAGCAGAAGTAGCAGACCTTCCCGCCGTACTCGACCTTGAGCCCGGTGTTCTCGTCAACCTCCATTCCGCAGACGGGGTCAATCGGCATTCAGGCCACCTCCACTTCGTAGCCGTACCTTTCAATGGCCTTGATTATCTCCTCCAGGCGGACCTTTCCGGGGTTGAACTCGACCACGGCCGTTTTGGTCTCGAGGTCGGCCCTCCCCTCAGCTCCAACGCTCTTTATGGCCTTCTCTATCCTCATGACGCAGTGCTTGCAGCTCATATTCGGTATCTTCAACACGACTTCGGTCATTTCCATCACCAATAGGAGCTAAGAGGGAAAGCTTATGGGGCTTATCCTTACCAGAATGAAAACTAAAAACCGGAGACATAAACAAAAGTGAAAATCAGAGAGAGTCAATGATCCCCTTCACTTGCTCCTCCATAGGCTTCATCAGCTCGACGACCCTCTCGCCGGCTATCCTCCAGGCCACGCTGGGCAGTGTAACCCCCAGGTAGTTACCGTTCTCGGTGCGGTAGCCAAAGCCGGTGCATGGAAGTAGGGCGCCTATGTTGGGGGCTATCTTGACCAGCTCCTCGACAAGCTCGCTGTGGCAGATGAACAGCAGGTGGTAGTCCGCTATTATGCCGTCCTCCGTTTCGGTTATGGCGACGGGAATGCGCTCCCCTATGAGGAGGAAACCGGCCTCCTCCAGCCTCTTTTTGAAGCGTTCCCAGAGGAAGTCCAGGTCCTCATCAAAGCGTCTGACATAGTAGAACTCCATCCAATCACCCCCAGCTCGTCCACGTTGTCTCAGCTATTATGCACTTCCCAAAGCCGTACTCAACGCCTTTCTCATCGAGGAGCCTCGCTATCTCGTCGCTCTCGGCACCGGGCTGGAACCAGAGCCTTTTGAAGCCCGCTTCAACGGCTTCTTTTGCTATGCCCAGCCCCACCGCAGGCGGGACGACAAAAACTATGACGTCCACATCGCCGGGAAGTTCCCGGACACTGCGGTAGCACCTCAGGCCTTCGATCTCCTCATGCTTCGGGTTCACTGGGAGGACCTCGTACCCTTTACCGACGAGGTCTCTCAGAATTATGTTGCCGTACTTTGAGGGGTTTGGGCTCGCGCCAACGAGCGCTATTTTCATGAAATCCCTAACGTTCATTTTTCACACCCAAGAGTGAAATCAATTTCACCCTTTTTATTCATTGCGGGTCAAAAATGAGTAAATCAGACCGCACTCTTCGCGGCCTTTTTCTCCCGGTTCAGTACCGACCCCTTGCCGTAGGCCCTGAGCACGAGGTAGAGGGCCGTTATGAGGTATCCAAACTGCACCAGCACTCTGCCCCACTCCATGCTCACGGAGTATCCGAAGAGCACCGCGAAGACCGAGCCGATGGCTCCCTTGTGGTGCCAGACGCTCTCGCTCGGAATCCCGAGGTCGTAGGCGGTGCTAGCGAGAAAGCCCAGTGAGTAGCCCTCCTCTTCAGCCCACTCGATGAGCTCGTGCGTTCCGTAACCTGCAAGGCCTGCCGCTACGAACACGAGCAGTATCGAGCTGAAGTAAAAGAACTTCCGCAGGTCTATGCGCATTCCAACACCATATATCAGGTAGGCCAGCACGAGCGCCCCTGCCAACCCGGCGATGAGGCCGAGAAGCGTCCCGCCCAGGTTCTGGGTCATGAAGGGCGTGAGGAAGAGAACCGTCTCAAGGCCCTCCCTGAAGATTACGACGAAAGTAAATCCTATCAACGCCAGGGGGCCTATCGACCTGCTCACCTTGCTCTCTATCTCCGCCCTGATGTCCTTGCCTTTGGTAGCCATCCAGTATATCATGCTCGTGAGGACTATCACGGCCAGGTACGAGGCTATGCCCTCGAAGAGCTCGGTCTCCTCAAGACCGCCGTAAAACTTCAGCACTCCTATTCCAAGGAGGACGCTGACGCCAACCGACAGAGCGGTGCCTATCCATACGTCCTTTATCTGGTTCGCCCGGTTGGTTCTTCTCAGATATGCGATTATTATCGCCACTATTATGGCCGCCTCAAGGGCCTCTCTGAAGGTTATGAGGAAAGCGCCAACGCTCATGGGTTCACCTCCAATTTTTAGGTCAATCTAAAATTCCTAGGATGGCTTATGAGTCTTATTTTTGCCAAATCGAAATTTCGTAAAATGGACGGAAAACATCCCCTATCCTCAACGGAATATGCCACGTGTCAAACCGAGAGGGTTCGAAGGGAACACTACTTGATGCGGAAACCAACCGAACTTCTCAAATCTGTGAAAAGGAACAAAAACTTGACTCCATTCTGGCAAAAAGACGGGATAAAAATTTACAGAATGGAAAGGTTCATCATATCTTCCCGACCAGCTCAAGGCTGACTTCGAGGGCCTCCTTACCCGGCTCCCAGCTCGCCGGACAGACCATTCCAGGGTGCTCGCGTACGTACTTTGAAGCCCTGAGCCTCCTGAGGATCTCTTTAGCGCTTCTGCCTATGCTGAGGTCGTGCATCTCCATGTGGACGACCTTCCCGTCGGGGTCGATTATGAAGGTTGCCCTCCAGGAGACGCCTTCGTCCTCGATGTAGGTTCCAAAGAGTCTGCTGACCTTGCCGGCGGGATCGGCGAGCATCGGGTACTTTATCTTCTTTATTCCCGGGGAAGCGTCGTGCCAGGCCTTGTGAACGTAGGCAGTGTCCGTTGAGACGCTTATTACCTCGGCGCCCTCCTTCTTGAACTCCTCGTAGTAGTCGGCCAGCTCCTCAAGCTCCGTCGGGCAGACGAAGGTGAAGTCCGCCGGGTAGAAAGCTAAAACAACCCACTTGCCCTTATAGTCAGAAAACTTCAGCTTTCCGATGTCGTCCTTCTCCGGGAAGTATGCATCGGCCTCAAAATCTGGGACAACTTCTCCAACCTTTACCATTTCGATATCACCGTCAAGTATTAGGACTTCCTAATTTAAAAAGGTTCGCCTAACAAAATGGGAAGTTTCGAACTTTAACTGTTTTCGATTTGAAGGGCAAATTTAAATAATCGGGGGACGAACCTTTCCCGGTGATGGTGTGAAGGTCAAGATAGTTCTCGGAACGGCAATCTTCTCATAGTGGCTCCGGAATACAACGGAAGCTATCCCGGCGAGCTTAAGATTCTGCTTGATACTATCTTCGACGAGTACGAGGCCCTTCCGGTGGGAATAGTGACCGTCTCCGTGGTAACCGGCGGAGTCAGGCTCCTCCAGGAGCTAAGGCTGGCCACGGTGAACTACCGCATGCTCCCCGTTGGGCAGGTGCTCTTCTACAACGTGGACGAGCTGTTTGAAAACGGTGAACTCAAGGACGAGAAGTATGCCGAAAGGGTCGAGCGGCTCTTTAAGACATTGCAGAAGTACGCAAAGGCACTAAACCGATAAGGGACGAGGTGAGGGAGAAGCTGAAGGAGAAGGAGGAGCACCTGCAGTCATGATAAATGCATTTGCTACTGTAGAAAAGATAATGAAAAAAGGAAATGGACGACCATTTCCCTTCACATTTTCATCGTTCGCCCGTCTGCTCCGAGTTTGAGAGCTTCCTTTCCCGGGTTCCGCTTGGGGGAAGCGAGACTACGCCAACCCGGCCGTCCTCGATGAAGGCAGTCGCCCTGATTCCGACGGTTCCATCGGTGTTGAGAACCTTGAAGGCGATTACCTTGATTTCTTTGCCGGTCTGGGGATTCCTGCCCGCGTAAACTTCGAGGAAGACCCTGTCGAGGTAGTCCGCTGCAAGTCTCCCAGTGCTTGGGGCCATGGATGCAAACCTCGGCTCGACCTCCCCAAGCTCCGCCTCCTTAACCCCCGGATCGCCAATTATCACGGTGGTCCTGCCCTTCGCGTCGGTTATGGCGTAAATCATGACATCTGGACTAACGTTTTTAGCCTTCTCCACCGGGAGGGGGATGAAGGGCCCGTTTCCGAAGGTGATGTTGACGACCCTCGCGTCCGGGAGCTCGCCGAAGGGCTTCTCGCCGAACTTGTCCATGAATATCCCGTCGAGGAGAGGACTGATTGTGCACGAGCACAGCTCACTTGGGGTCTGCATCGAGGCCTTCAGAGAAGGCCCGGTTACGGCGCTCTGGAAGGCGTCGAGGGCCCTCTTCGCATCTTTTGTCTCAAAGTGAGTGCTCCCAACTGCCATATTCAGGTTGACGAGCTGTTCAGCCAGCTGTTTGAGGTCCGCCTTCATTGAAATCGCCGTGATCGTGTACTGGCCGGGCATAATGTAGAGATCCTCCATCGGGGTGGGGTCGTAGGGCCCGGTGTCGCTGTCGGTCGGCTCAAAGACAAATGGTGCTATCTGGGCGTTCAAATTGCATATCGCCCGGTCAAGGTCAAGGGGTTCGTCCTGGACGTCCAGTAGCTCAAGATAGTGGTTGTCGTGGGGCAGTGGCCTGTAGCAGAACTCGCCGTCTATTATTCCAAGGAGCGTCGTGTTGATCGGCGGAACTGTGTAAACTCCGCTTTCATCTGGAGCTATCTGCATAACTGTCTCGCCCGTGTTGGGATCCACTACCTTCAAAACTCCAAAGTCCCCGGCCGGGGCCTTTATCTCCATGCCGCTCTTGGCGTAGAGCTTTATTGACGGGTAAATTTGGCCCGCTCCAATCGTCCTTCCGCCCTCGCGGATCGCCCTCAGTGTGCTTCCGGTTCCGATGTGGTATATCTCAAGGCCCTCCATCCGGTAGCCCCTAACCGCCATCATCTTCTCCACCATTTCCTCGCGGCCCAGCTTTGATATCTCGCCGTTTGAAATGTAGATGAACTCGCCGCGCATGCTGTAGAAGTCCGTTATCAGCTCTCCGTTGCTGGCGTTCTCCCAGTAGGCGGTCTCGACGGCACCGACTCCCACAAGGGATTTCATGTTAAGGGCCTCGTAGTACTTTAACTCCGCTAGGTTCTGGAGGATGTAGACCCTCTTCTCAACGTCGCTCTCGTTGGCGGCCATCTCCGAGAGAACCTCAGCGGACTTATCCCATCTTTCGATCTCGGGGCTTTCCAGCTCGAGGCCGAGCTTTTTGAGCTTCTCCTTTGCACCGGCTATTTCCCTGTCGTAGAGCTCAATCAACCCTTTGAGCTTCTCCTCATCGGCCTCCCAGCTGGACTGGGGGTTCGTCTCCGTTGGGATGCTTGTGGAGGTCTCTTTGGGCGTTGTGCTTGTTGCGGTTTCCTTTGGTGTTGTCGTAGTGGTTGTGGGGTTGGTGGTCGTTGTCGTGGTTGTTTCTTTCGGAGCTGTGCCCGTTCCGGTTGTGTTTCCCTGGTCTATACACCCCGAAATGAACGCACCTAGCATTACAACACTTAAAAGCAGGGCAAAGCCTGCAAGTTTTTTCACTTTCATAGTTATCACGCCTTTAGCCACGAAACGGGAAAAAATGAGAAGAACTCGTCGAGTGACCTATAGGGGTAGTTAGTCGAACGTGTTATTAACCCTTATTCCTTCCAAAATGAAAAGGATCAGAGCAAAACGCCTGCACTTTACAACCCCAAGACGTGAGTGTGGATGTTCAAAGAAGGTTCATGCACCATGCAGATGCCTCCTGAAAAACTCCCAGACCACACGGTTGGCGTCGATGTCCCTGCTCGTCTTCCCTACGATCTTCTCGGGGAGGTACTGATAACCGCCGGGCCAAGTATGGCCGCCTCCAGCAATACCGTAAAAGACCACCTCAGCCCCTTCCCTGCAGTTGAAATAGTGCTCCTTCCAGACCTCCGTCCCATCTCCGGGCCCCTTGTCGGGAAGATACTCCCCCTCTGAGGTGTTTGTGCATCCGTTCCGCTCCACCCAGTAATCAATGGTTTCATTAATGGAAACGACCCTTCCGAGCTTGACGGGACCGAGGTGTAGCTCTCCGCCGTTCCAGGGCACTAGGGGGTCGTCCGTGCCCAGAATTATCAAAATCGGGACTGGAAGCCCAGAGGGACAGTCTTTGTACAGATTTTCAGACATGGAAACACCGACGACAGCTATGGCCCCCAGTCTCTCCGGTATATCACAGGCCAGCCTGTAAGTCATCAGCCCCCCGTTTGACATTCCCACCACAAAGACGTTCTTGGGATCGACACCGTAGTTCCCAATCAGGTAGTCTATGATGGCCTCAATAAACCCAACATCGTCCACATTCTCCCTGTGGGATCTGTACCATGAGAGGTTCCTCCCGTCGTTCCAGTGTTTCCCTATGGCATCTGGATATACTACGATAAAGCCGTTCTCGTTGGCAAGCCTGTTAAGTCCGCTCTCCGTGAGTTTCTCCATGTCAAAGCCGTCTCCCCCTCCCCCGTGGAGTGCAATAACAAGTGGGAGAGACCCGTTGGCCGGACCGCTGGGCGGCAGGTGCAGAATGAATGTTCTTTCAATCCCGTCTACAACTATCGATTCCCTGACATCCCCGGGGTAAAGTCGGTTCTTTTTAATAAGCGCACCAGAAATCATCAATAAAATGATTATCAGAAGCGTCGAAGCCACAAGAAGTGATCGCAGGTAGCTCTTTTTCATATCCGTCCCCATTGTAAATTAAGTGGAGAAAGTATATGAGACTTTGGGGTACCCTTGTAGAACCGGGAACGGAAGAGCAGTTAGAGACTGGAACGCGTATGACTTACCGCGACTAGAAGGGCAAAAACCATTATCAAGACTATCTCGTAGGTCTCTATCAGCGCCACAGATGGCCACTCCAGAAAAGTCCCAAATAGGGCGAGCAGGAAAATTAGAACGGACCCGTATCGGACTTCCTTTCTCTCGCTTCCAGCACCGTAGATCAGTGCCCCGAGGAAGAACTGGATGAAGAAGTACGTCGAGACGAAGGAGTGCGGCCTGGTGCCGGCGTGGAAAACGCCTATGAGGGCGAGGAACAGGGAAGAGATGCTGACGTAAGCCCCACCAACCGTCTGGAGCCTGTTCTCCGATGCAAGGACGAGGTAAATGGAGAAAACAAACATGAACACCGCCGTCACGATGAGGCCGTAGTTGTATATGCTCGGTGACCTGGCCATTTCGGGCGAGCCGAGGTCGCTGAGGGCGTTGTGGAAGAATGAAAACCACCCGTTCCTGCTTATGCTCCAGGCGACGAAGAGCCAGTAGACGATGCCTCCAGCAAATCCGGAATATCTTATGAGACGCATGATGGCCAACCCAAAAGCTATTGCCTTTTTCAGTTATTTATGCCTTCCGTGCTTTTGGCCATTTTTGGCCAGAAACGTTTATACCGCTTCCAGAGAAAGGAGAACCGGTGAAAAAGAATGATTTTGAAGCTTTCCCTCCTTGGAACTGGCATTGCGTTTGGCCTGTTCCTCCGGGGGAGTATCCCGCCCGCTGTAGGCATCCTCCTGACGAGCCTTTTTGGTCTTTACTCCATCCTGGGGAGCAGCGCCCCGGGAATCGAGGTTCCCTGTGACCCGCGCGAGGACATGGGCACCTACAACCCTAAGCTCATCTGATAACTAAAGCCACAAAATCAGGAGGGATAGAAGAGTAACCAGAAGGAAGTAGGGAACCGAATAGCGGTGGAACTCCTTAATCCCAACCCGCGCTATCCTCACCGCTATCAGATTGGCCAGCGAGCCGATTATCAGGCCAGTTCCGCCAACGTTTACGCCAGCGGCCAGCGGGAGCCACTCACTCCCTCCAAGCAGGAGAACCGTGGCCGGGACGTTGCTTACCAGCTGGCTCAGAAAGGCAGAGGTCAAAAAAAGGCCGAGTCCGGGGTGGGGGAAGAAAACCCCCGAGGAGGAAAGGATGAGTGCAATTTCCCCGAAGTCCGCAAAGATGAAAGCAAACGTCAGGAGGAGCGTCCAGTCAACGGCGAGGGGGACTTTCCTCCCAATCAATAACAGCACTCCAAGGGTTATTGGGAAAGTCCAGAGCGCCTTCCCCTCCTGGGCAAGGATAAGGTCCACCGCGAGGAGGATTATAGACGCCCAGAGGAGGGATTTGTGAACGCTCACAGGGGGAAGCTCCCTTTGCTTAATCTCGCCTTTGAAGATGAAGTAAGCGAAGAGCAACAGGAGCAGAAGCCAGGTGAAGACGAAGGGGAGCATCCGCAGGACGAAGGAGTGGAAGGGAATCCCATAGTGGTTCCAGATTATGACGTTCTGGGGATTCCCGATGGGGGTTAAAGCCGAGCCGACGTTGGCAGCCATAGAGGAGAGAATTACAAGACCGCTTAAATCCTTCCCTGAGATCCGGGACAGGGTTAATATGAGGGGGATGAAGATTAGCATGGCGGTGTCGTTCATTATGACGGTGGAAGAGATGGCTATGGTGGGTAGGAGAATGAAGGCCAGCCTTCTCTCGGAGCCGCCGGATAGAGAGAGTAGCCTGCACGAGAGGCGCGTGAAGATTCCCGACAGCTCAAGCCCCCTTGAGACGAGTATGAGCGAGCCTATCAGATAAAGGCTCCCCCAGTCCACCAAACCGGGCGTTCTCCGGAGGAGAGAGCCGTCCCTGAGGAGGAGGGCTAAGTAGAGGATCACTAGAGCGGAGAGGAACCACTCCCTCTTTAGAAAGTTCCTAACCCCTTCATAGGCCATGGCGCCTTATCTCCTCTGTGAGTCCGTAGTCGGGTACGATTTCTTTCCCATCTGCCGAGATGCGGACGTGGAGGACTACGAAGCTTCTCCACGCCACCGGGACAACCCAGCAGTTTTCCGGCTCTCTGAATTCTGCCGCTGGGAGAACTCGAACCTCCTTTAGTATTCTTTCAGCCTCTTCAGCAATTCCTTCAACTTCAAATGGCCTCGAACTTCTTGGACGGCCCTTTGGAAGTGGTATTCTCCTTTCGGGATCATAATGGAGCCTATCAATGGCAAAATTCAGGTAGAGAACGGGGACATCAACTCCGTCGGGCTTCAGAATAGGCTCCCCAGCCCTGAATAGCGGCAGGGCTTTTCTAACCAGTTCGATGGCCCTCTCTGCGTTCTCAATATTGAGGGCATCGTTGCACGGTTGGCGGTGGAGGTGTGGAAGAGGCATATTAATTCACCGGATTGTGTTTGAGAAAAAGGTGTATATGTTTTGTGTTTGGGAGAACCAAGAAACAAAAACAAGACTCCGCTTAGAAAATAGGGGACAAAAGAGAAAAATCAAAGAAGCTCCTTCATCGCCCCATATCCAAGCCAAAGGCCCTTACGTTGGCCTCCACCGCCTTCTCGGGCACACTTACCTTCACCGCTTCAAGCATCATCTCCTTGTTTATAGGGAAGTCCAGGAGGGCAGTTAGGGCACCAACGAGGACGCCGTTCTGAGCGAGTGCCGTTCCGACCTCCTCCGCCAGCCTGAGAACATCGATTTCGTAGAGCTTCGCCCCGGCCTTCCTGATGTTCTCGACTATCTCATCGTAGGCTACATATCTATCTTGCCCTTCACGAGGTTCTCGGTCTCATGTGGATAGTGGATAAGGCGCGTATTGTTATCACCGTTCCACAGGGCTTGAGGAAGTATATGTGGCTAAGAGCCTCCATTGGCTCGAGGGCGGCTCTAACTATGGCCTCGTTGATCAGCATATACCCCGTTGGGCTCCCCTTTCAGAACCTCTTTGGGGAACATGGAAACACCGTAGGGTTTAGGAAGCGAACCTATATATCCTTGTTTCTGGACAGAAAAAGATAACGTTAAACATTCTTGAGATTGAAAGCAGAAGTGCTTACGACTCTGTACAACAGAAGCAAAGCTCTGCAAAACAGTTTTAATTTGTCCATGTTTTAGTTTCCTACGGGGTGAAAAGCATGGAAACCAACTCCTGTCATACTTTAAAAAGTCCCGTTATTAAGAAGTTCTGTGAGTCCATAACGAAATTAGCCAGATCTTCAGGAGGATACTTCGAGCCAATTCAGGACGACTTTCTTGAAGCATACTACCAAATCGTTGAAAAGGTCCGTATTGAGGGCGGGCTTCCAGAGGGAGAGTACCGACAGAAAGGAAATGCATTTAGGGATTTTATCAGCGAATTGATTTACGTAAGATCCGAAGGAACCTACCGCCTAACAGATAGGAGGATTCCCGGATATTCTGAGAGAACTCACGACGTTGATCTCGCTTATGTGAGAGATAATACCGTTTTAGTGGCCGGCGAAGTCAAGATGACAGGTAGTCCAAAGCATAAGAAGGGAATAACGATTCAGAAGGAAAGAAAGACGCAGAGCGACTTAGATAAAAAGATTAAAGGAAGTCAAGTTCACCGCAGTGGATCTAAAACTTCGCTACACTCCAGAAGAGGCCATAATAAGTGCTGTGAACTCCAAAAACACCCTTTCTGAAGTTTCCAACAACAGTTGGTGGATACGGTGGATTAATAGTTCTATTCCCGGTTTTTATTCATTCTGGGCATCCAGGCTTGCATCGGGTCGTTTTGACAGTAGAACAGGAAGGAGAGTAGATTTTGATAACCCCGACCTTCTTCTCGAAAAATTCAGGAATCTCCTAAAATACAACAACGCGGTAGGTCTTTTCATGTTCCGAGAAGAGAATGGGAGATATGTCCCCGTTGAAACTGAGAGGATCAAAAGGGAGAGAATTTCAATAGACGACGCGGTTAAGGATCTTATAAAGTTCCTGGATGCACACTCGGACTAGCCAAGGCTCTTTTTCATCCTTCTTTCCTGGGGACGCTTCCAAGCCTCCTCAATAACCTCAACATCCCTCGGCTTCAATCCAAGTTCTCCCTCAAGTGCGACTTCATTGACAATAGCAACGGCATCAGTGGTTCTTTTAGCCCTTAGCAGCCGGTCAACTTTCGAAGAGATATCAAGAATTTCTTTCGGTTCTTCAGGCATTGGAATTAAGATTTTCTCAGCTTCTTTTGGCTCAATCTTTAGGACACCTCCCCCGTAAAATCTCCCCACAAGCTCGGCGGAGAGCAATGTTAGGGAGTTATAAAACAGAGTGGAGAGTAACCTTGGTTCAAGTTTCCTCTTAAGGAATATCTGATGAATTGTGTTTGTGCTAGTGGCTTTCCGCTCATTTACCACAATCTCATTGGAAGCCATTTTGGGCACTTCGTGGGACATATAGCTCATAAAAAGGTCTGGGGACCTAACTCCAGGCACGGTATACCATGTTTTTCTTATTCTAACTTTGTAGCGAGATCTAACGTTAAGCTCCTCCCCTTTTTTGGTGAGGTATTCCCTTACTCCAGACCCCAGTTCGTCCCATGGTTTTGTAACATACAGAAGATAGCACTTCTGGCCGAGCTTTTTGATAAGCTCCCAGTCAGAGTTGGTAACTTCAACTCCGGGTATTTGTTCAGCCCGAGAGATTAAGGGTATTAGGTACTCTTTCTCAATTCCCCACGAGTTTGCTTCTTCCTCTGTTAAAGTAAAGAACTCGTTGCTTCCCGTTACGACTCCGATTGTTACTATCCCCATCTCTCCAAGAGGAATAGCCCTCTCTCTAACTTTGTTAAGCACTTCTGCTAGGGAACCCCCCAGGCTTTGCGGGAGCATATATTTTGTCCATTTTTCATCGGGATTCGGGTGTGTGAGCAGGAAATTCGAAGACTCTAAATCCAACCCAGAGAGCTCCCGTTTATCAGTAACTTCTATAAATCGAACCCCGTAGGGTCCAGATTTGCTGGCTAAGAGCAAAACTGTATCTTCGAGAATGCTTGGGAATACCCTCCTCTCAAACGAGATTATTGTGATGTTAGAAAACTTCTTCAGAAGCCATTTTCTAAATGGTTTTGCATATCCAACGTGGAGAAGTTTCGAAGGAAGTACCATTGCAAGACGGCCATCTTTTTTAAGAAACTTCTCTGCATGAATTACGAATGGAACCCACGAGGCAGTCAGTTCGGGGAGCTTAACCCCCTCTTCGAGGGCCGTTCTGAGAGCCTTCTCTCTGGTTTTTCCCAAAAAAGATTGATATCTAATGTACGGAGGGTTCCCAACGACGACGTCTACCTTTGGAATTCTGGGGGCTGTAAGCAAGTTATTCAGGGTCTGCTGGCCTCTTGGGGGTTCCAGATCAAAAAAATCTGCATTTATCAAGGTGGGTACAAAAGAAAACTCAGCCAAAAGAAGTTTTTTAGTCTTTTCAAGTATTTCGGAATCTATTTCTATCCCATAAACCTGTTTAGACACGTCTTCTGGCAAAGCACCGAGTTCCATCAACCGCCTGATTGCCGCCCTTAAAAAACACCATCCCCACAGCTGGGTTCGAGTACCAAGTCTTTAGGACTTTTTATCGCCCAATTAACGAGAAATTCTGCAATTTCAAAGGGAGTAATAACTTGGCCCAACTTTTTTATTTTCTCAAGAGCTGGTGCTTCGGCCATTCTTTTCACCTACTCGAGTATACTCGAGTCATGATTATAAAATTTTCGGAAGTAATCTTGGACGTATGGCACAGAGCATAATGAGTTTCAAGTTGGGACCTCCACTATTGATTCTTAATTCGCGACTTAGTTCTAATCCAGATTAGGATCACAGTCCAAATTCCAAGGAAGAAACGGGAAAGGGGAAAAACTCACAGAAGTTCCTCAGTAAGGCTCATCACACTGCTCCTCGCCTTGCTCCGGAGCCTTTCGAGGTGGGAGCTGAGGGCCTCCCCTATGCCGTGCACGAAAAGGCTCAGCGCCTCCTCCCTGTCTAGCCCGCGGGAGCGGAGGTAAAACAGCGCGTCCTCGTCGAACTGTCTGACCGAGGAGGAGTGGGAGGCGTTCTCTATCTCCCCCGTGTCCACTTCGAGCATCGGCACACTCACGCCGAGGGAACCCTCGTCCATTATGGTCACCTCCGAGACCACGACGCTCGATGAGTTTCTGGCCCTCTCGAAGACCTTGGCGGTTCCCCTGTGGACCGTCCAGCCATCCCTGTAGGAAAAGCCGTGGACTCTGGTCTCGCTCACCGTTTTTTCTCCGTGCTGGAGGACGTTGGTTAGGTAGTCAACGGCCGAGCCTATACCTATGGGTATTCCCCTCAGGAACAGCTCGCTCCCAGCCCCTTCGAGAGAATAGTCCTCGCGGTGGTGGCTCATCCTGCCGCCGTGAACCACGGTGAAGGCTTTAACCCTGCTCTTCCCTGCCAGGCTTGCCCTCAAGAGGTAATGAGAGAGGCTTTTGTGCTTCCCAATGGTGAGAAGCTCTATCTCCGCGTTTCTGGCCTTCAGCTCAACCACGAAGGACTTAGTTCCATCCTCGGCCATATCGTAGATGATGATCGGCACTCTGGCGTTCTCGACCTCTATGCTCAGGTGGTGGCTTATGAAAGCTCTCTCCGAGAGGTGGGAGACTATCACGAGCGGTTCGGCGAGGTTTTCCCTGATCTTGAGCCTGTAGGCCTTTTTGAGGGCGTAGAAGTGGAAGCCCAGTATCCTCGACTCCTCGGGCTGCGATAGTCCGAGTGTCCCCTCTGTAAGCTCGACTCCATTGGGCAGATCAAAGCTCGCCTCGCTTCCCGAAAGGGTGACGTGCCCCCTAACCAGAACCTCCCCTGCTTTGGCCTCCGTCGGGAGCTTTAAAGGGGAGTTCTCCTCGAAGAGCTTCCACTTCGTGTAGCTCCTTATCGTCGGGCTGTCGCCGTACTTCTGATAGGTGAGCTTTTCAAGTGCCTCACGGGTTATAATGTGCTCGTTAGAGAGTCCGAAAGGACGCTCGTTAGAGAGCTCGTTAGAGCGCATCACCCAACACCCCCAACCTCGCTGAACTCCAGCTCTATGACCTTCTTGAGAACCTCGACGTACTCGAAGGGAAGTCCTTCGAGAATTTCGCTGATGAAGCCGAGGATTATTAGGCTCTTCGCCTCTTCCTCGCTTATGCCGCGGGAGTTCATGTAGAAGAGCTTGTCCTCGCCGAGCTTTCCGGTCGTTGCCTCGTGGATTATGCTCGCTGAAGACTCGTCGTTCTGGTTGTGCGGGTAGGTGTAGGCCTTGCTCTCCTCGTCGAGGATGAGGGAGTCACAGGACACCGTTGCCGTCGAGTTCTTGGCGCCTTTCATTATTCTCACCAGCCCGCGGTAGATGTTCGTCCCGCCGTTGGCGCTTATGCTCTTTGAGACTATCTTCGAGCTGGTGTTTGGAGCCAGATGCCAGGTTTTGGCGCCGGTGTCCTTGAGGTAGGGTCCGTTGCTTAGCGAGACCACGTATTGAGCTGTCCTCGCCCCTTCTCCCTTCAGGACGCTTGACGGGTAGGTGTAGGTTATGTGGCTCCCTATGCTGCCCTCTATCCACTCAACGTAGGCGTTCTCCTCGATTATCGCCCTCTTGTTGTTGAAGTTGATAACGTTCCGGCTCCAGTTCTGTATGGTGGTGAACTTGACTGTGGCGTTCCTGTGGGCGTAAATCTCTACCATGCCGTCGTGGAAGGAGAAGCCCTTGTACATCGGTGCCGAACAGCCCTCTATGAAGTGGACGTAGCTCCCCTCGTCCGCTATTAGGAGGGTGTGCTCGAACTGGCCCTCCAAAGCCGAGCCTATGACGAAGAAGGCCTCAATTGGGAAGGGAACCCTCACCCCCTTCGGGATGTAGACGAAGGCCCCACCGCTCCAGAGGGCGTGGTGTAAAGCTGAAAACTTGTGCTCCCCCGGCGGAAAGACTTTTCCGAAGTAGCGCTTGACGATGTCCGGGTACTTCTGAACCGCTTCCTCCATCGGCACCATTATTATGCCCTTCTTCTCGAACTCCTCCTTGAGCTGAGAGTAGACGCTCTCGCTGTCGAACACCGCCGTCAGGCCGGACAGGAATTTCTTCTCTATCTCCGGGATGTTGAGCCTCTCAAAGGTCTTCCTGATGTTCTCTGGCAGGTCGTCCCAGTCCTTAACCTCGCTGCTCACCTCTGGCTTTGAGTAGAGGGAGAAGCTCTCCAGGTCAAGCTCCTCGATTCCGACCACCCACCTGGGCATCGGCAGTTTCTGGAACAGCTCAAGGGCCTTAAGGCGGTGCCTGAGCATCCACTCGGGCTCGTTCTTTATGCGGGATATCTCCCTGACGGCGTCCTCGGTGATCTCGCCCCTAAGCTCGATCTCCTTCGGGTAAGGGACTGCGGTGCCAAGGATCTCCTCGAGGGAACCCGCCTTGAGTATCTCTTCAAGCCTTGACTGCTGTGCCATTACCACCCACCGCCGCGAAGCCCTTCTCCTCTATGAGCTTTACAAGCTCCATTCCGCCGGAAACCACCAGCTTTCCGTCCTTCAGCACGTGCACCTTCTGGGGGTTCAGGTACTCCAGTATTCTTCCGTAGTGGGTGATGAGAAGTATCGCCGTTCCCTCGCTGTGCAGCTTGGCTATCACCCCGGCGATGACCTTGAGGGAATCAACGTCCACACCGCTGTCCGGCTCGTCGAGGATGAGCAGTTTGGGCTTCACGAGGTAAGCCTGAAGCATCTCCAGCTTCTTCCTCTCACCGCCGGAGAAGCCGACGTTGAGCTCTCTGGAGAGCATTGAACTGTCGAGGCCCAGCTCCTCCACGGCCTGGAAAATCCTGTCGTAGGCCTCAACCTCGTCTATCCCTTGCAGGTTCTTCAGCGTCCTCTGGAGGAAGTTGATGACCTTGACGCCCTCGACCTCAACCGGATGCTGGAAGCTGAGGAAGATGCCCTTCCTGGCCCTCTCCTCGGGCTTTGCCCCGGTTATGTCCTCCCCGCCGAACAGTATCCTCCCCTCGGTAACGCTGTACCTCGGATGTCCGGCTATCGTTAAAGCCAGCGTGCTCTTTCCGCTTCCGTTGGGCCCCATGACGATGTGAAGCTCGCCGGAGGCCAGTTCAAAATCCACTCCCTTCAGAATTTCCTTATCGGCAACCTTAGCATGGAGATTTTCCACTTTCAGCATGAGCATCACCGTTTTTCTTTACCCGCGTTTGGGTAGAAAAGTACACTTTTAAAACCTTTCTTCACAAATGTGGGTAATCAAAGGATGCAAAACGGGACAAAAGGAAGAAAATCAGCCCCCAGCCTGAAGGAGAAGCCCCGGAAGCTTTGGCGCCCTCTGGCCGAGCTCCTGATCGAGCATGAAGAGAACCTGCGGGCTGCCCTTCGCGAACTTGAGCTTATCGACTATCTTTTTGACGCTCGCCTCCTCCTCGACCTGCTCGTTTATGAACCACTCAAGGAAGGCCCTCGTCGAGTAGTCCTTCTCCTCTTCGGCCAGTGCGGCAAGCTCGTTTATGCACTTGCTTATTAACTGCTCGTGCTCGTAGGCAGCCTCAAATGCGGCAAGCGGTGACTCCCACTCCTTTGGTGGCTCCGGGATGGCCTTCAGTTCGACCCTGCCGTTTCTGTCGTAGATGTAGTTGTAGAACCTCAGGGCATGGCCAAGCTCCTCCTCGGCCTGGGCCTTCATCCAGTTGGCGAAGCCCTCAAGGTTCATGTCCTCAAAATAGGCAGCCATCGAGAAGTACAGGTAGGCCGAATAAAGCTCCCTGTTCAGCTGCTCGTTGAGGGCTTCGAGCATCTTTTCGCTCAGCATCTCCACCACCTCCAGATATAGTTACACCCGGTTACTTTAAAAGCTTTCCTCATACCAGCCCTTCCCGCTCCAGCACCTCAAGCACGTGCTGAAACTCCTCAAGCTTCCCGCTTGTGACGACCCTGTCCGGCCGGAACGGACAGTCGCAGTAGGGATACTCAAGGAACGCCTGATAAGTACCTATCCTCCTGGCTATCGCCACTATCTCCTCCTTGTCCATGCCGAGGAGGGGCCTGTGAACCGGGAAGCGCACGCTCATCGTCTCGAAATACAGGTTCGAGAGGGTTTGCGAGGCCACCTGTCCGAGGCTGTCGCCGGTCACTATCCCGAGTGCGCCCTTTTCCCTCGCTATCTCCGCAGCCCTTCTCAGCATTGCAACTTTACAGACCACGCACGTCCACTCCCCCTTTCCCGCCTCGATGAGGGCCTTCACGTAGGGCTTCAGAATCTCAAAGTGGTTCTCCACTATCAGCTCTATCGGCTCCGGGGAGTAATCCTCAAGTATATCAACGACCTTCTCGACAACGTTTCTCGCGTTCAGCCCCTGGTCAAAGTGCACCGCAATGACTCCTGCGCCCCTCTTGAGCATGAGGAAAGCGGCAACGGGAGAATCTATGCCCCCGCTCAGCAGAACGACGACCTTTCCCTGAGTGCCAACGGGCAAACCTCCAACGCCCCTGAGCTTTTCGAGGAATACGTAGGCCTTCCCGGCTATTATCTCTATTCCGACGACGAGCTCAGGGTTCTTGAGGTCGACCTTCCAGCCGAAGTTCTCGACTATAAAAGCTCCGATCTCGCGGTTTATCCCCATGGAGGTCTTGAGGAAGGTTTTATCGAGCCTCTGGGTTTCCACCTTGAAGCTCTTCGGGTTAAAGCCCTTCAGAGCGTCCTTCAGGTAGGCCGGAATCTCCTCGTAGTCCATTTCCCTCGCTGGAGATACCGAGACGACGCCGGGAACCTTGGCTATTATCTGGGCCGCCTCGTCGGGGGCATCGACCAGTATCCGCCCCCTGATTATCTTCGCCCTCCCCTCTATCCCCTTCCTCCTCAGTGCGGCGAGTACGTTGTCCCTGAGCTTCCTCTCGAATTCCCTCCTTTTGCCACCCTTGATGCCAACTTCGCCGTAGCGCACGATTATCACTTCAACCACCCAGATAGCGGGCAAAGAAGTTCTTGGCTTCCTTCTCGTCTTCGGCACCGCGGATTACCATTCTGCCCGTCTTGAACACCAGTATCTCGGCGTAGTCGTCCTCGAACTGAATGAACTGGCTCGTCTTCAGGTATTCGATGCCGAGCTTCTCAAGCCTCTCCGCGAACTCGTCGAGATTTATGCTCATAGGCACGGGCGGTGTTACCTGTATCGAGCCGTCGCACATGCGCTCGACCTTTATCCGCTTTTCGAGAAACGTGAGTTCCTTCCTCACACAGGCGGGACAGTCTTCCCTCCTCGGTATCCTGACCTTCTCGAAGTCCATGCTCTTGAGGTCGAAGAAGAACAGCTCGCTCTCGACCTCCTCGCCGAGCAGAATCTTTGCAGCTAGGGCAACGGCAAGCGATGCCGCGAAACTCGGAACGTAGCTCAGTATCCCTGCTATCGCGCAGGTTGGCAGGGGTCTCTCCGGGAGCTTGGGCATCAGACAGCGGAAGCAGGCGGTTTTTCCGGGGATTATCGGCATTATGTTGCCGTAGGTTGCCAGAACACCCACGTAAATCCATGGTTTTCCCGTCTTTATCGCGTAGTCGTTCACAACCTGGCGGGTGTAGATGTTGTCCGTTCCGTCGATTATCAGATCAGCTTCGTCGAGAAGACCTACCGTTCCGGGGTTGAGGTCTTCGAAGTGTCCGATGACTCCAAACCTCTCCTTCAGAACCTCGACCTTCGGCTTTCCGACGTCCTCCTTGGTGTATATAGTCCTGGGAAGGTCGCTCTCGTCCACGAAGTCCCTGTCGATGACGATTATCCTTCCAACGCCGAGCTTGTGGAGGAAGTAAACCTCCCAGCTGCCCAGCGCGCCGGCTCCGACAACGGCAACGGTGCTCTCGCTCAGCTTTCTCTGTCCTTCAATTCCTATGATCGGGAAGTGCCTCGAAAAGTCCATCGTCACCCCTACCATGCTCTCACCATTGAGAAGTTTTAAAGCCCTCAAAAAAGGCTTTTGAAAACCAAAAGTTCTGGACAGTTCTGGGAAATACCAAAGCTGGGAAAGGGTATTAAACGGGTTTCAGGAAATCCTCCTCGGTGGTGGCATGGAGTTCTCCGAGGTTCTCAGAAAAAGGAGGAGCGTGAGGCGCTTCCCGGAGAGGCCGGTTCCCCGCAAACTTGTGGAAAAGCTCCTTGAGGCAGCTTTTCTGTCTCCAAGTTCCTTCAACAAGAGACCGTGGCACTTCATTGTAGTTGACGATAGGGAAAAGCTCCTAGCGCTCTCAATGGCCAAGCTCGGCGCCTCCGGTCTGGCAACGGCACCAGTGGCGATAGTTGTTACCGCCGACGAAAGCAGGAGCGACGTCTGGTGGAAGACGCGAGCATAGCAGCTGAACACATACAGCTGGCGGCGTTCGACCTCGGCCTGTCATCGTTCTGGGTACAGATAAGGAACAGAATGCACGATGATAAAAAGACAGCAGAGCAATACGTGAGGGAGCTCCTTGGAATCCCAGAGAACTACCGCGTCCTCTGCATCATAGGGGTTGGCTATCCCGCGGAGAAAAAGCCTCCCCACGGCGATGAGGTTTTCGAGTGGGACAAGGTAAGCCTCAACCGCTTTGGTGAGCCCTGGAAGTGATTCCATACTGTCAACTGATTTCCATTTAATTTTCCAAGGTGCAAAAAATAAACGCCATAAAGAGACTGGAGTAGAAAGTCTCGGTGGGGTAAATGGAGGCGAAGGTGTGCAAATTCTGTGCCGGTGAAAGGCTCGATGAGGTTGTCAATGTCCTTCGGGAAGCCGGTTACGAGGTAAGCGTCGAGGGTTGCATAGGACTGTGCGCTAAGTACGACTGCGGGAGGATAAACGTCATCGCAGGAGAGGCTGAAATCTCCGCTTCAGGCATGGAAGAACTCATAACTCATCTCAAGGCAATGGGGGTGGGTCGATGAAGGCGCTGGTGATAATATCGAGCGCGGACGAGAGGGCAATCCCCGGCTTCATGTGGGCGGTCAACGCGATAAAGAACGGATGGGCGGAGGACGTTGAGGTAGTACTCTTCGGCCCCATTGAGGATGCGGTTGCAAAAGGCGATGAGCGTTTCGTCCCCTGGATAGAAAGGCTTAGAGAGCTGGGAAAGCTGCCAACGGCATGCAGGAGAATAGCCGAGGAGAAAGGCTTCGAGGACATCCTCGGAAAGCACGCCAGAGTCGAGTACGTCGGCGCAATCATCGCCGAGCTAATTGAGGAAGGCTACGTTCCGATGACGTTTTGATGAAAAAAGCTTCAAAAAAAGACTTTTTAACCACTCCATTAATCTTTTTTAAGGTGAAAGGAGTGCGCAGGGCGCTTTTGATGCTCGTGGTTCTATCGCTCTTCATACCACTGGCCAGCGCGGGAACCGTCAAATACGGGAACCTGTCGTTTCATGACGTAACGACCGAAAAGGAACTCCGGGAACTGGTCTTCTCGAACGATGGGGAGTATTTCTTCATCTTCTACCACTCCGAGAGCTGTCCCGCCTGCCAGTACATGAAGACGAACGTCTTTCCAACGGCCACCGCCGAAAAAGCCCTCAGCGGATTCCTCCTCGTCTCGGTGGACGTCTACAAAGGCCGCTCGATAACGACGCTCCGATACAGAATCTATGACCCGGTGATAGTCATCCAGCCGGAGAACGCGGGCTACTACAAACCCAAAACCCCCGGGGAAGAGATAAGCGTCGGCGTTCCGGGAACGCCAACCATGGTTGTTTTCAAGACCGTTAACGGGACGATGGTTCTGAAGGGAGTGGCCGCGGGCGCTCTGAACCCGGATGGCTTAGCGTACTTCCTGGAGAAGGCAACGGAAGGGGAAGAAACCCAAACTGCTATCCAGTCCGATGACCAAAAGCCTCCGAGTGCCCAAGATGTTTCAGAAACCGCGAACGGAGGAAGCAACCTCAGCCTCGCGGTCCTGCTCCCGATATTCTCCGCCGGAATAGTGAGTGTCTTCTCGCCCTGCGTTCTTCCAGTCATAGTTGGCACGCTCTCCCTGACCTTCGCGAGGAGGAAGGTCGAGGCGATAATCGCTGGAATGGTGGCTTCCTTCGCCCTGCTCGGTGCGCTCGTCGGCAGTCTCGGTGGCTACGCCTCCCAGATACAGGGAGCGCTCTACCTCATCGGTGGGATCGGCTTTGTGATAATCGGCGCGAGCTTCATGAGTGAACGCTTTAGTGCGAGGCTCGAAAGGCTCCTCAGCTTCTCCCCCGCCGACAGGGTATCCGGGAAGAAAGGCATCGCTTATGACTTCGCCCTCGGCTCCGCGCTCGGAGCGACGTGGTTCGGCTGCATCGCCCCCTACGTCGGCTTCGCGGTGATAACCGCTGCCCTGAGCGGGGACACGCTGAGCGGGGTCATCGTCATGGGAACCTACGGCCTGGGGATGGGCCTCACCGTCTACCTGCTGACGGCATCGAAGGACCTCGCCGAGTGGGTGAAGGGGAAGCTCCTCTCCGGAAGGCTCTCCCTGAGCGGGAAGGGCAGGGCGAGGTGGGAGATCGTCCTCGGGGTGGTTCTGATCCTGCTCGGCCTGCTGATGCTCACAGAGCTGACGCCGCTAAAGCTCTGGAGCTCGCTGTTTGAATCGCTCTCACAGCTCTAAGGAGGTGGTTTGATGTACAGGTACAGGAGAAAACTTAGCTTGGGCCTCAAGGAGGCCGAGGAGAAGTTTAAGGCAAAGCTTGAGGAGAAGGGCTACAAGGTTGTTCTTGAGTTTACCCCGAGCGACGTCGTAAAGGCCAGGGTCGGCGTCGATATGGAGCCGTACAGGATTCTCTGGGTCTGCAACCCCAAGATATTCTACGAGATGACGAAGGAGGACTACGAGATAGGCTCCTTTGCACCGTGCCCGGTGCTCTTCTATCAGAAGAACGGCGAAACCTACGTCGCCATAAACACCGCCGACGACGTGCTGGACATAATCAAGGAGCCCCTTGAGGTCGTCAGAGGGGTCATAGAGGAGCTCTGAGCCTCTCTTTTTTATTTAAACAGCCTCTTGTAAGCCTCACCCCTTGGTATGAACCTCGGCGAAGTGGAGTTTATGCAGTAGCGCCTCTCCCGAGACGACATCAACGTAAACTCACTCTTTGAGGCCGCCTGGCACTTGAAGACTCTCTGAACAGAACCGTCCAGAACCGATGGTTGGAAACAAAAACATATGAAAAATATTTTATATGAAAATTTTTTCTTGATTAATGGGGTGAAGGAAATGCCCAACGTGGAAGCTCCCGTCGTAGGGAAAGACGCCCTTGGAAGGCCCGTTAAGGATCTGAGCGTTGTCCCCTGGTGGGGGGTTGAGAGGAAGGAGATAGAATGGTACCCGAAGATCAACTACGACATCTGCGCGGGCTGCGGAATCTGTTTCGTCACCTGCGGGAGGAGGGTTTTTGACTGGGACTCAGAGGAGGGAAAGCCCGTAGTGGCAAGGCCCTACAACTGCATGGTCGGATGCAACACCTGCGCGATGATATGCCCCTGCGACGCCATCGAGTTCCCGCCAAAGGAGTACATAAAGAAGTGGGTGGCAAAGGGCCGCGTCACGAAGAAGGCCTTTGAGATAGTGAGTCAGATCACCAAGAAGAGCAACATGAGCGAGGAAGAGATAACGGCAACGCCCGATCAAGACCCTCCAAAGAAAGGATGAGGTATCAGGAGCATCAAGGATATCCGCTATTCAATCTTGAAAAGGCTCTTTCGCCCTATTATCTCCTCCCTGCTCTTCCCGGTTTTTAAGTCATCAATGAGCCTCAGGACGCGGCGCCTTATCTCGTCCCTGGCCTCCCGGTACTTCTCAATGGGCTTGCCGTAAGGGTCATCCAGCCCCCAGTCCCACGTTTTTTCGGGGGGAGCGTAGGGGCACCTGTCGAGGCAACCCATCGTTATCACGAGGTACGCTTTATCCGCCATCTCCTCGGTGTAGAGCTTTGGATACTGACCATCGAGGTAGATTCCAATCTCCTCCATTACCTTCATCGCGAGCGGGTCTATCTCCTCAGCAGGTTCTGTGCCAGCACTCATTGCCCTAAAGCGCGGGTCGTCGTTGAAGTGGTTGAAGAACGCCTCCGCCATCTGGCTCCTCGCTGAGTTCTTGACGCAGACGAAGAGTACGAGCTTTTCCCCCATTTTTCTCACCGGAAAAGGCTCCGAGACAGGCTTTAAATCCTTTGCCGCAGTAGTCTATGTAGCTATATAGCCCAGGAAGGGTAGTAAACCTAAGGTTCTGGAAACCTTTTTATTTGAGCATCTATTCAAATAATGGGGTGAGGGAAATGGGAAAGAAAGGGCTGAGTCTCTTCGAGAAGTACCTTTCGCTGTGGGTTCTCCTCTGCATAATCGCGGGCATAGCGGTCGGGAAGTTCTTTCCAGCGCTCCCGGAGGCCCTCTCAAAGCTCACCGTTGCGAACGTCAACATGCCCATAGCGGTGCTGATATGGGCGATGATATACCCCATGATGGTCAAGGTGGACTTCTCCGCGATAAGGAGGGTGCACAAGGGTCAGATGCTCAAGGGCCTAACCGTCACGTGGGTCACCAACTGGCTGATAAAGCCCTTCAGCATGTTCCTCATAAGCTCGTTTTTCATAGGTGCGCTCTTCTCGGCGAGGCTCGGCCTAATCGAGCCCTCGCTGGCAAAGGAGTACATAGCGGGAGCGATACTCCTTGGTGCAGCTCCGTGCACGGCGATGGTCTTCGTGTGGAGCTACCTCGCCGACGGAGACCCGCTCTACACACTCGTGCAGGTCGCCACTAACGACCTCATAATCCTCTTCGCCTTCGCACCCATCGTCGGCTTCCTCATGGGGCTCAACGAGGTTCCAGTTCCCTACGACACGCTCCTACTTTCGGTTGTCCTCTTCGTGGTGATTCCTCTCACAGCAGGCTACATCTCAAGGAAACACATCCTCAGAACCAAAGGACGGGAGTGGTTCGAGAGAGAGTTCCTCCCAAAGCTGGGCACCGTCTCAATCATCGGCCTTCTCCTCACGCTGATACTCCTCTTCTCCTTCCAGGGGGAGATAATCCTGGAGAACCCGCTTCACATAGTCCTCATAGCGATCCCGCTGACCATACAGACCTACTTCATCTTCGCCATAGCCTATGGATGGTCGTGGTTCTGGAAGCTCCCGCACAAAGTTGCCGCTCCGGCGTCATTCATCGGCGCCAGCAACTTCTTCGAGCTAGCGGTGGCAGTGGCGATAGCCCTCTTCGGCCTTGAGAGCGGCGCGGCACTGGCGACGGTCGTCGGCGTTCTGGAGGAGGTGCCCATAATGCTCAGCCTCGTCTGGATAGCCAACAGGACGAGGGGCCTTTTCACAGCAGAGTTTGAAGCGGGGAGTGCCGCACTGGCACTCACTGAGGAGTGATTCTCTCCCCACCATCCAAATATTTTTGGTTCACAAAAGAAAGTTATATAAGCCTAATTCACAAACCTTATGATGTCGAAAGTCGAACTTATATGGAAGTGATGTCGCATGGCGGAGTTTAAGGAAGACGTTTCTATAGTTCTCGGCGGGGCGGCCGGACAGGGAATTCAGACCGTCGAAGGGATTCTGACCTACGCGCTCAAGCGCTCCGGCTATCACGTCTATGCCAACAAGGAGTACATGTCCCGCGTGAGGGGCGGAATAAACGCGACCGAGATAATGGTCTCCTCAAGGCGCGTTAGAGCTTTCGTGAGGCGTATAGATATCCTCGTCCCCTTCAAGCAGGGTGTTCTGAGCTGGGTTGCGGACAGGATTGGCAAAAATACCGTCGTCCTTGGCGAGAGGGAGAACGTTGAGGAAGGGTTTATTGAGAAGGTGAACCTCGTTGAAGTGCCCCTCACAAAGCTCGCCCTCGAAACCGGGAGCCAGCTCTACCTGAACACGACGGCGGCGGGCTTAATAGTCGGCCTCTTCCACGGGGACTTTGATGCGGTCGAGGAGTACATAAGAAAGCGCTTCGGGAGCAAAGGTGAGAACGTTGTAATGAAGAACATCGAAGCGGCAAGAAAGGGTTACGACCTCGGCGTTAAGCTCTGCGAGGAAAAAACAATAGCCGTGGAAGTTCAGAAGGACGAGAAGGTTAAGGATGAGGTCCTTCTAACCGGCACGGAGGCGGTTGGAATTGGCGCCCTCGCCGGCGGCATGAACTTCCTCAGCTTCTATCCGATGAGTCCGTCAACGGGAGTTTCCACCTTCGCGGCACAGCACGCGGAGGAGTTCGAGATAGTTGTCGAGCAGGTCGAGGACGAGATTTCGGCCATAAACATGGCCTTGGGGGCTTGGTTCGCCGGGGCGAGGGCGATGGTGAGCACCTCGGGAGGCGGCTTCGCGCTCATGAGCGAAGCCATAAGCCTGGCGGGGATGGCCGAGAACCCTATGGTGGTGCATTTAGCGCAGAGGCCCGGGCCGGCTACCGGTTTGCCAACGAGGACGATGCAGGGTGACCTGAACCTGGTTCTCTACGCCGGACACGGCGACTTCCCGAGGATAATCCTCGCCCCAGGAAGCCTTGAGGAGGCGTTCTACCTAACCGTTGAGGCCTTCAATCTAGCGGACAAGTACCAGGTTCCGGTGATAATCCTCACGGACCAGTACTTCGTTGACACCTACTACAACCTCCCTGCCCCGGACGTTGAGAAGGTCAAGTTCGAGCGCTACATAGTTGAGGCGAAGCCCGGTTACAGGAGGTACGAGCTTACGGAAGATGGAATATCGCCCAGGGCAGTTCCCGGCTACGGCGAGGAAGTTGTGGTGGCCAACGGCAACGAACACGACGAGTGGGGGGACATAACCGAGGATGCGGAGCTTACGAGAAGGATGCAGGAGAAGAGAGCTATAAAGAAGCTCGAGACCATAAAGAAAAACGCTCCCCTGCCGAGGCTCGTTGGGAGCGAGAACGCTGAGTACCTTGTGGTCTCGTGGGGCTCAACGCTTCACGCCGTTGAGGAGGCCCTTGAGCAACTCGGAAGGGATGACGTGGCTCTTCTCCACTTCAGCTGGGTCTACCCGCTCAACCCTGAGACAAAGAGGCTCTTCGAGGGCAAAACGGTCATCGCCATTGAGAACAATATCACCGGCCAGTTCGCCGACCTGCTGAGAAAGGAGCTGGGCGTTGAGGTTCAGCATAAGGTTCTGAAGTACGACGGGAGGCCGTTTTCGGTGGAAGAGGTTTTTGACGCCCTGAAGGGGGTGATAGAATGAATCTGCCCACTGGCAGGGAGGCCTTTGAACCCAGAAGGCCGGGAAGCGAGGACGTTGCCTGGTGCCCGGGCTGCGGCAACTTCGGCATAAGGAACATACTCATCTCAGCCCTGGCTGAACTCGGCCTGAGACCGAGTCAGGTGGCGATAATCAGCGGGATAGGGCAGGCGGCAAAGATGCCCCACTACATCAACGCCAACGGCTACCACACGCTCCACGGAAGGGCGATACCCATAGCGACGGGCGTTAAGGCGGCAAACCCGGAACTGACGGTTATAGCCGAAGGCGGAGACGGCGACATGTACGCCGAGGGTGGCAACCACCTGCTCCACGCGATAAGGAGGAACCCGGACATAACGGTTCTCATCCACGACAACCAGATATACGGCCTCACGAAGGGACAGGCGTCACCGACGACGATGGTTGGAATGAAAACCCCGACCCAGCCCTGGGGAGTTTTTGAGGAGCCTTTCAATCCCGTCGCCCTGGCGATAGCAATGAACGCCTCCTTCGTCGCGAGAACCTTCATGGGCTACTTCCGGGAGAGCGTCGAGATAATCAAGAAGGCAATTCAGCACAGGGGTTTGGCCATAGTTGACATCCTCCACCCGTGCGTCAGCTTCAACAAGGTGAACACCTACGCCTGGTACAGGGAGCACACATACTGGATGGACGACGGGCCCTTTGACAGGGAGGCCGCTTTTAGGCGCGCGATAGAGACGGACCCGCTCCCGCTGGGAATCTTCTACGTGAACGAGAGGCCCACCTTCGAGGAAAGCGTCCCGGCCTACAGGAAAGACAAGACCCCGCTCTGGAAGCGCGGGCCGAAGCTCGACCTTGTGGAGGAGTTCTTCGAAAGCAAGAGGCTCTGAAACATTTTCTTTTTCAGCTTTAGCAAGAGTTAGTTGAGGTGTTGGTATGAACGTTGGTGAAAAGGCTCCGGATTTCGTTCTGAAGGATCAGAACGGTGAGGATTTCAGACTGAGCAATTTCAGCGGAAAGAAGGTTCTGCTGTCCTTCCATCCCCTAGCCTGGACCGGGATATGTGAGAAGCAGATGAAAGCCCTTGAGGAAAACCATGAACGCTTTGAGGGCCTGAACGTCGTTCCCGTCGGGATAAGCGTCGACGCCGTGCCGAGCAAGAAGGCCTGGGCCGAGCATATCGGCCTCAAGAAGCTCAGGATTCTGAGCGATTTCTGGCCGCACGGGGAGGTTGCAAAGCTCTACGGCCTGTTCCGTGAAAAGGATGGCTTTTCCGAGAGGGCAAACGTCCTCATAGACGAAGACGGGAAGGTGGCGTTCTTCAAGGTCTATCCGATAAGGGAAGTGCCCGACCTGGAGGGGATATTCGGGCTCCTGGAGGGAGGGTGAGTTCCTTTTCAAAATTTTAACTCTACCCAATTTCGTCCTTAACTTTTTGGTCAAGAAAGGCTTTTTATGCTTCCGCACCAAATAGGTTCGGTGATAGAAATGCCGGATGTGAAAGTTGAGAAGATTCTTGACGATCCGGAGCTCTACATAATCCGGGTCGACGATGACAGGATAAGATACTTCGAAGCCACATGGGACATCCCCGAGGGGATAACCTACAACGCTTACCTGATGAAGCTTGACGGTGCGACGGTTCTCTTCGACCTGAGCAAGGCCGAATATACCGACCTCTTCATGGAGGCCCTCGAAAAGCTGGTCGATCCAAAGGAGGTAACCCACGTTGTAATCCACCACACCGAGCCCGACCACACCGGGGCCTTACCGGCCTTCCTTGAGGCCAACGGCTACAAAGCCAAGCTCATAGGCACGAGTTTCGCCAAGCGTTTCCTGGAGGGATTCTACGGCGAGAAAGTCGTTGAGAACTTTTACACAATCAAAGATGGAGAGGAGATGAAGATAGGGAGCAGAACCTTCCGCTTCATAACCGTCCCCTGGCTCCACTGGCCGGACACGATGATAACCTACGTGGTTGAGGACAAACTCATGTTCAGCTGCGACGCCGGCGGCGGCTACTCAATTCCACCGGCCATAGACGACAGCGACGAGGAGGTCGTTAAAAAGTACCTTCCCCACGTGACGAAGTACATAGTCACGGTCATCGGCCACTACCACAAGTACATCGTCCAGAACATCAAGAAGCTCAAGGGCCTCGGCATAGTCGAAGAGGCGAGGATGATACTCCCTGGACACGGCCTCATATGGAGGAAGAACCCGGCCAGGATATTCGAACACTACGAGGCCGTTGGGGCGGGAAAGGTCACGAAGGGCAAGGTCCTGGTGCTCTACGACTCCATGTACGGCTTCGTTGAGAGGAGGATGGAGATAGTCCTCGACGAGCTGAGGAAGAACGGGCTGAACCCGGTCGTTTACCGGTTCACGGACAAGGAAGCCCCTGCGGTGAGCGACATACTGGGTGAAGTCCCGGACAGCGAGGCGATAATCATCGGCGCCTCGACCTACGAGGCCGAGATACACCCGCGCATAAGGTACGCCCTCTACGAGATAGTGGACAAGGCCAACTACGAGAAGCCGGTTCTCCTCGTTGGAGCCTTTGGATGGGCCGGGGTTGCCGGCAAGAAGATGGAGACCCTGATAACTCGCAGCAAGTTCGACCACGTCGACACCGTCGAGAGCCGCGGTATGCCCAGGCCGGAGGACGAGGAGCGGCTCAGGGCGGGCGTAAGAAAACTTGTGACGTGGATCTCGTAATGGGCTTTTCTTTTTCCAACCCATACAAGTTTAAATACTTCAATGTAAAACATGAAAATGGTGATGCAGATGGAAGATGTTCTTGACCAACTTGCCCAGCTCTCCCCCAGGGAGATACTGGGCTACGCCATTGCCTCGGAGGAGGACGCAAAACGATTCTACGAGGCCCTGGCAGCAAAAAGCGGCGAAGTTCTTGGAGACTTCTTCAGGGACCTTGCCAAGGCGGAAGCCAGCCACAAGAAGATACTGCTGAAGCTCCACGAAGACCTCTTCGGGGACACCAGCTATGCTGTCCCGGAGGGAATACCCTTCGCCGAGACCTCCGTGAAAGTGGACACCGTTGTAAACCTCATCGAAGCAATGCGTGTTGCCCTCGTCAATGAGAAAACTGCTGAGAGGATATACAGCCATCTAAGCGAAATATTACCCGAACACAGGGGAATATTCGGCTTCCTGGCCGCGCAGGAGCGGGCGCACTACGCATCGATAAGGAGCCACGTTGAGTACCTGGAAGACGTGACTCAGGGGCAGCCGGAGTACATAAACGCCCCCATAGAGTTCTTTGGGGCGCAGCTCGAGCTTTACCTCGGTCCCCACACCAGACGGTGAGGTGGCAGCGTGAGGGTAGTTATAGTCGGCAACGGGCCGGGCGGGATTGAGCTGGCCAAGCGCTTGGCCGGGGAGTTCGACGTAACAGTGGTGGAAAAGGAAAACCTGCCCCACTATTCAAAGCCCCTGCTGAGCCACTACATAGCGGACTTCATTCCCGAGGAGAAGCTCTTCCCATATTCCAGGGAGTGGTACGAGGAGAGAGGAATAAACCTGCTCCTCGGGACGGAGGCAAAGCTGGTCGATAGACTCCGGAAGGTTCTCGTGACAGACAAGGGCGAGATACCCTACGATGCCCTCGTTATAGCGACCGGAGCGAGGGCCAGAGAGCCGGAGGTTCCTGGGAAGGAGCACATCCTAACGCTTAGAACCCTCAACGATGCAAAGCTGATAAAAGAGCGCCTTGAAGAGGAGGGCGAGATAACTATTCTCGGTGGGGGCTTCATAGCGCTCGAACTCGCCGGAAACCTTGCCAAAGCCGGCCACACCGTGAGGGTGGTCCACAGGGGAAGAACCCTGCTCGGCCTCGATGGAGAGCTGAGCGAAATTATAATGGAGAGGCTCGAAGGAGCGGGCGTTGAGTTCCATCTGGAAACGAACGCTCTAGGGGCTGACGAGGAGGGTCTAAAAACCGATAAAGGTTACATCAGGGGCAGGCTGAAGGTCTGTGCCTTTGGCATAGTGCCGAACAGGGAGCTCGCCCTAAAGAGCGGCATCCACGCCGGCAGGGGGATACTCATAGACGACCGCTTTAGAACCTCCGCGCGGGATGTCTACGCGATAGGTGACTGTGCCGAGCACGGTGGCGTCGTTGGGGGAACAGCAAAGGCCGCCGTGGAGCAGGCAAAGGTTCTCGCCAACCTTCTGAGGGGCGCTGACGACCGCTACGACTTCTCTTTCAGGTCGGCCTTCTTCAAGTTCGCTGACTTCGGTGTGGCGATTATCGGAAAAACGAAAGGGTCTGGGAGCTGGCTCGGGGAGGATACGAAGGTCTTCTACGAAGGGGAAAGCCCCGTCGGGGCCGTTGTCCTCGGTAATGTAAAGAAAGCGTTCAGGCTCGAAAAAGCCATTAAAGAGGGACTGCCTATTGACTGAAGTGCAGATTTCGTCAAACCTTTGGTTTGGAAAATCGTTATATACTCCAAACCCGAAGATGCTAGTGCAGCACCGTTTGTTGGTGATATCGTATGGTAGTGAAAAGAAAAATGACAAGGAAGTTTTTGGAGGACGCCTTCGCCGGCGAAAGCATGGCCCACATGAAGTACCTGATTTTTGCCGAACAGGCAGAGAAAGAGGGATACCCCAACATAGCCAAGCTTTTCAGGGCTATTGCCCACGCAGAGTTCATTCACGCAAAGAACCACTTCATAGCGCTTGGACACCTTGGAAAGACCCCCGAGAACCTGCAGGCGGGTATAGACGGCGAGACCTACGAGGTCGAGGAGATGTACCCGGTCTTTAAGAACGCCGCCGAGTTCCAGGGGGAGAAGGACGCCATTAGGACGACGCACTACGCCCTTGAGGCAGAGAAGATACACGCCGAGCTGTACGCCAAGGCCAAGGAAAAGGCCGAGAGTGGGGAGGATATCGAGGTAAAGAAGGTCTACATCTGCCCGGTTTGCGGCTACACTGCAGTTGATGAAGCCCCCGAGTACTGCCCGGTATGCGGTGCCCCCAGGGACAAGTTCGTGATCTTTGAGTAAATCTTTCGCTTTTCCATTTCTCAAGTTTGAGGCGCAAACCTTATAAGGGCGAACTAATAACATCAGGATGGTGAAAGAGATGGCGAAATGGAAGTGTATAGTCTGCGGCTACATCTACGATGAGGATGAGGGTGACGAAGAGAGTGGGATAGCCCAGGGAACCAAGTTTGAAGACCTTCCCGAGGACTGGGTCTGTCCGCTCTGCGGCGCTCCCAAGGACATGTTTGAAAAGATAGAGTGAGGTGGTGGAGATGCTTAGCGGAACCATAAAGAGTGGAGACTGGAAGGGGGAGAAGCACGTCCCCGTTATAGAGTACGAGAAGGAGGGCGACCTCGTTAAGGTCGAGGTCAGCGTTGGAAAGGAGATACCGCACCCGAACACCCCGGAGCACCACATAGCCTGGATTGAGCTCTACTTCCACCCCGAAGGAGAGAACTTCCCAATTCTTGTCGGCAGGGTTGCCTTCACGAACCACGGCGACCCGCTCACCGAGCCGAGGGCGGCATTCTTCTTCAGGACCGAGAAGAAGGGCAAGCTCTACGCGCTCAGCTACTGCAACATTCACGGCCTGTGGGAGAACGAGGTCATGTTGGAGTGATTTCCCCGCCCCAACCCCTCTTTTTTAGTGATTCACCGCGAACCGGCCGGAAGGTTTATTTATGGTGACGTACTAAATTCTTTCGTTTGAACTGTTTAAGGTGCTGAGAAAGATGTCCGAGATGTGGTATAAAATCGTGATGAGCTCCACTGGGATGTTGATATTCTGCGGTATTTTCCTTGCCTGGATGATCCTGCGCAAGATTGAAAAACATCGGGGCGATGCGAGGAGTCCCTACCCCACCGTTATGCTACTCGGGGGACTTCTGACTTCCCTGGGATTTGCATGGGGGGTTCTCGGTAGCGGCGGGATGACGACTGCAGTGCTCTCTCTTATTCTGATCGGACCTGCGATGATCGGGTATGCACTCGCCAACGTTGGTGTCAAGGGGATAACCGGAAGGCTCATGATTCAAAGCGTCCTGACATTCTTGAGCCTCTTTCTGGCGGGGAACTACTCGACAGTTGCCGTTGATGTGGCCTACGCCGGCCCCTTCCTGGCTCTCCTTCTCCTAATGAACGCCCACATGATGATTGAAAGAGGAATCCAAAGACATCTACTAGTGCTCTCCTCATGGCTCATCGTCCTGTTCTCCTGGACCCGGTACGCTCTGAACGATACCTATGGGATACTAAAGGCCACGATAGTGCTGCCATACGTTACCGCGGTGCTCCTCTGGGTCGGCGTTCTCACGGTGACATACTTCAAATTATCCTCAAACTATCCCACATTACACATAACCGCCCAGGAAGGCTTATAACCGGACACTTCAAACCCACCACTGGTGAGAAAAATGAAGGTTTACATGCCGAACCGCGAGTGGCCGGAGCACTACAGGGAGGTTCTGGACGAGCTCGCCAAAATAACCGACCCCGTTACGGGAGGAGACATCCTGGATTCTGGCGTCGTTGCCGGCCTGGAAGTCGCGGACGACGCGTTGAAGGTGTGGCTCAACTTCGAGAGCCACGCGGAGTACAACATAACCGGTGAGAGCGCCATAGCCTACTCGAAGATAATCGGGGACATCATCGAGCGCTTCGCCCTCGTGAAGTTCCAGAACGTCTACGTCTACGACCTCAAGAGCAACCCCGTTGGAGTGTTTGAGAACAAAAAGGGATACACCGCGGAGGACATAAGCCCCGAGAGGGTCTGAGCCTTGGGACTCTCTGGCATTTTTTCCAGAAAGCCAAAAAAGGGAGTTAGAGAAGACCTGCCGGCCGAGGTTAAGCGCGTCGTCGAAGTTCTCAGGCGCGTTAAAGGCCCAGAGGCAGGCCTCAACATCGTGGACGAAGGGCTGGTGTACGGGATAACCGTGGAAGGGAAAGAGGCAGATGTTTTTCTGCTCATGGCCCGCTCAACGCCCAAATGCCACTTCTGCCAGATGATAGCCATCAACGTCCAGAGAAAGATCTTAGGTGACATAATAAAGGTACTGCGGGAGGAAGGGTTTAATAAGATAAAGGTCTACAATGAACTTGGACTGCTGATGGAGGAGGGATAAAAATGGTTCCTCCCGAGCTTGAAGAGGGCCTTCCCGTTGAGAAGATCCGAGACTTCCCACTGGAGGAGCTCCTTGGAATGGCCATCAAGGCGGAAGTCGGGGCGAGAAAGTTCTATGAGAGCCTCGCCGAGAGGATAGAGATCCAAGCTCTAAAGGACAAGATAGTGTGGCTCGCCGGGGAGGAGGGCAAGCACGAGGCGCTGCTCAGGAAGATGTACGAGTCAATGTTTCCAGGGAAGGAGGTTATCTATCCGGAGGAACACATAGGGCCCGAGCTCCAGCCTGTGGCGAGGGAGCTCCATGGTGCGGAGGATATCCTGGAGCTTATTCGCTGGGCCATTAGAGCGGAGGATATAGCGGCCAAATTCTACGCCGAAATCGAGAACCTTGTCGATACTGATGACAAAAAGAGGCTGATGCGCTACCTCGGCGACATGGAGATGGGCCACTACTACACACTGAAGGCCGAGTACGAGCTCCTTCTCGACTGGGAGATGTACAGCCAGATGATGCACGTCGGGCCGTAATTTGGTTTTTCATTTTTTTGAACAGGTCAACACAAAGAGAGATTAAGAAGCACATGGTACTACTCGGATCCTCTGGCTTACTCCTTATATTTTATTATCAGCTCCGCCAGAATCCTGTGGTGCTCCCGCTCGTTTTCGACAAGGGCCTCAGCGAGGCTCTTAAACAGAGGATGAGTCATCTTCTCTGCCATCTTCTGATAGGTCTCTATCATGTCCTTCTCGATGTCCAGATGCATCTCGGCGAAGCGCTTAACGAGAGCCCTCTGCTCCGGCGCGAGTTCGACGTCCTTGACCTCGGATATCGGCCCCTCGCCGGCGAGCTTCTCCAGCTCCTTCTGGGCATCGAGAATGGCCTTCATCAGGTGCTTGTGGATTATCGTGTCGACGGCTATCCTGCCAACGACTTCCTCAACCTTGGTGTACCTCAGACCCTGTCCCCTTATGAGGCCGAGACCATCGGTGTAGCTCGCGGCGGCCTTCTTCTCGGTCTCATAGGCCCTCTTAACAAGTGGTTCACTCATGCACATCACCAGAACTATATGAACATCGAACCTTAATAACGTTTTTTATTTAGCGTAACAGTGCATCAACATACTGTTTAGTGCACGAGAGTCGAAGGGAAGCGACAGAAAAGAGGAAGGAAAAGGTCACAGTTCGACCTTTATGCCGGTCTCTTCCTCGACCTCCTCAAAGCCTTCCTTCATATACTTCCCCAGCTCAGGGTCGATTTCGAGGAGCGCCGCCAGAAACTCCCCAACGTGCTCCTTCTCCTCGTTGGCAACGTCGTAGAAGATGTGCTTTATCCTCTCGTCCTCTATAAGCTCAGCCAGCTGTTCATAGAAGCTTATGGCATCGAGCTCGGCCTCGATGGCCCAGCGGAGCGCCTGGGCAATTTCCCTCTTTGAGAGGGGCTTCTCCCGGTTCACCAAAAATGGCTTTTCAGCAAGCATGTTATCACCTCAATCAACCTCAAGGCTGAAGTCCTGGTAGTCCATCCAGATGCCGGTCTTCATCACCGAGTCGTACTGGGCCTTGAGCAGCTCGTAGTGGCCCTTCTCAACTTTTGCCAGCTCCTCAAACACGCGCTTGACGTCCTCATGTTTTGCTTCCCTCGCGGCCTTCTCGTAGAACTTCCACGTCTTCTTTTCCTGCTCCATCCCTATCTTCACGGCGTCCACTTCACTCAGCTTTCTTTCGTCTGCTCTCACGAGGAGGTTCTCAAGGGCGGCCCTGTCAACCGCGGGGAGCTCGCACTCCTCTATGAGCTTCTCGACGAACTTTTCCTCGAATAGCTCCCAGTGGCCCGCTTCCTCGTTTGCCAGAAACAGAAACATCTTCCTGGCCCTCTCATCGCCGTCCTTTTTTGCGAGCCTTATGTAAAACTTCAACCCGGCCTTCTCAACTTCAAGGGCCAAGGCCAGAGCCTCGAGTTCGTTCATGCTATCACCAAAACATTTTAGGTCTCCAATCCTAATAACCTTATGGTGGACAGGTATGATGATTGAGAAGGCTGACAATCCATTGGGTCTTAAAGGGGAACTCGTTCACTTCGTCTTCAGGGTTTACCAGGGGACTGGAGGCGCATACCCGGCGCTGGAGTGGGTGGAGAACAAGCCCTCAACTGACGATTTTGAGGGCTTCAGAAGGGTTTACGAACCGTTCCTTGAGTTCCGCCTCGGAAAGGAGTTCGATGAGCTCTACGTTCTAAGGGACGATGAAGGAAAAATAGCCGGAACGGTTGCCCTCGTCTACAACCTCGAAGGCAAGGACGTCTGGTGGGTGCCGGAGGAGATAAAGGGGGAGAAAACCGGGCTCATCGAGTTCTTCATGGTCGATCCGGCGTACAAGGGCAGGGGCTACGGCTCCCAGCTGCTGGAGTTTGCGATCCAACGCCTCAAGGAGCTCGGCAGGGAAGCGTACGTGATAACCTTCCCGGAGCTTGAGGCTTATTCATATTATATGAGAAAGGGCTTCGTCAAGGTCATGGATTACAGGGAATTCGTGGTGCTGAAGAAGGCCTGATTTCTTTTTACCCACATCTGCCCACGAACCCTTTTATATTCTCCCCTAGAGGGGTCTCCAGGAAAGAGTTTTGGTTGTGATGTCATGAGAAAGGGCATTTTCGCACTCATTGTAATCATTCTCCTCGTGGGCGGCACGCACTTCATCAGAAGGGACGGGGGGAGCACCGCGAGCCGGGAGTTCTCCACGGAGCGGGGAGTAATCCAGGTCAGGGGACTGGTTGAGAGGCCCTACAGCATCACGTATGACGGCCTCGCGAGCCTTCCGTCGAGGAACGTCACGGTGGTTCTCTACTGCGTGGACAGCCCGAACAGGCCGAGGAAGAACGGCACGTGGACAGGCGTTCCGCTGAGGGTTCTCCTAGAGAGGGCAGGGATCAGGGGGGACGCCTACAAGGTGGCCCTCTACGCGAGTGACGGCTACACAACCGACCTGTACCTCGCGACGGTGATGAAAGACGAGGATATCATAGTGGCCTACGCCCTCAACGGGGAGCCGATAACGCCGAGGCTCGTCGTCCCGGGCAGGTGGGGCTACAAGTGGATAAAGTACATAACCGCCATAGAACCCGTCGGCTACGACTTCAAGGGCACCTGGGAGAGCGCCGGCTACCCGGACGACGCCATAATCCCTGACGAATCCACCCCGGGGAGGTGAGCCGGTGAGGCCGAAGACTGCCCTGGCGATAGTGGAGTGGACCTCCCTTCCGCTCCTCCTTCTTGCTGGCCTGATGGCCATAAGCGGCTACGGGCTGACGAGCGAGGCGGCAAGAACTGCATCCCTTGGCCTTCTCACATTTTCCCGCTCCCAGGCGATACACCTGAGCAGATTTGTTAAACTTGGCTTCGTCTTCCTCCTGCTCCTCCACACCTACGCCGGGACGGAGGTTCTGACGGAGAAGCTCAGGGCCGGGGACCGGAGAGGGGCAGCGGCATTGATCGAGTACGGCGTGATTGCCTTTCTAATCTACGTTGGCTGGATAGCGGTGAACGGGGAGTTTGGAGGATAAAAAAGCCAAACCCACTCATTCGTTATCCAATGCTGGGGGGCGGAACATGGCTTCAACTTCCCCCTTAATCTCCGCAAAAGGCCCCGCCAGGTAGACCTTCCCGCCGCTTATGACGACCCCGAAGTCGGCGATGTTCTCGAAAGGCTCCCATATGTGGCTTATGATGATGAAGCTCCTGCCCCCGGCCTTCCACTTCTTGATTATTTCCACTATTTCTGCGACGCTCTCGAAGTCCACGTTGGCCAGCGGTTCATCGAGGAAGATCACCTCAGGCTCACCCACGAATGCCTGTGCGAGGGAAAGCCTCTTCAGCATTCCGGAGGAGTAGCCCTCTATTCTCCTGTCGAGGGCGTCCTCGATGCCGAACAGCCCGGCGGCCTTCTCAACGTCTTCGTCCCCGGCTCCCCTTCCCCTCGCTATGAACTCCAGCCACTCCCTCCCCGTGGTCAGCTTTGGAAACCTGCCGGGGTCAAAGGCGACGCCAACGCTCTTCCTCGCCTCGGGACTTTTCCAGGGGTCTTTTCCGAGGAGCCTCACGCTTCCTTTGGTGGGTTTGTAGAGGCCGAGGGCAACCTTCATGAAGGTGCTCTTTCCGCCGCCGTTGGGGCCGAGGACGAGGGTTAAGCCTTCGGGAACCTCAACCGTAACTCCCTGCAGGGCCTTTATCGGCCCGAAGTACTTGTGAAGGTTCTCCGCCTTGATTATCATCTCCTGCCACCCCCGATGAGAGTTACTGCCAGGAAGACACCAAAGAGCGCCGTCGCCCACAGGTGGGCCGTCTTCTGCTCCCCTGGGAATCCGACGTCAACGGGCGTAACGGTTATCGTTATTCCCTGGCTGGAGTTCCCGCTGAACTCGTAGTAGCCGGGGTGGGGGAAGATGAGGGAAAAGGCCCCGTTGCCGTTAACCCTCCCGGAGAATATTACCTCGCCCGTCTGGAGGTCCTTCACCCTGAAATCCCCGATGCCAACGGCGTAGAGCTTTGCGGATGATGCGGAGGAAACGTAGATCGCCGTTGTCCCCCTATCGGCCACGAATGCGCTGTGGTAGTGGACGTCGCTCGGCTCGAGGCCCGACTGCAGGCCGAAGCTCAGGAGCGAGACGAGCATGAGGGTGAGGAGGAGAACCCGGAGGAGCCTCATCTCACGTCCCTCCAGTTGCCGATGATGAGGTAGATGGCCACAAGAACCAGCGCCGGAAGGAGGGTCACCCTGAGGAACTCCCGGCCAAAGACGGGATCCATGCTCAGGGATATCGTGGCCCACTTGTAGTTGGTCAGTGCATTCCTCCACTTCAAGAGCCAGAACCAGTCCGCCCCCACGAACTCGGGGAGGTAGAGGAGCACGAAGCCCCCGAATATGGAGATGTAAGTGTTGGGTGAGGCTATGGCAACCACCGCCGCGACGGAGACCATGAAGAGGAGGGCAGAGAGGTAGAAGAAAGCCATTGGTACTGTCTGAACCTTCAGGACTTCGGCGACTGCCTCCGGAGTCGCCGCGAAGTGGAGGGTGAACACGAGAAGGTGGACGGAAAAGACGAAGATGAGGAGAAGGAGGAACGCCGCCAGCAACTTGGCGAGGAGGATTCTAACCCTCGAAACCGGGAGGGAGTAGACGGAGAGCGCGACCCCCTCGTCCCTTTCGAGCCTCACCGCCAGCGTGACGAGGAAGGGCACGAGGAGGGCCAGGAGGAGGTAGACGTCGCCGGTGAAGGAGTTCCTGAAAACAGAGCCGAGCATCTCAACCCCATACGGCCCGCCGTAGGAGCTGGCGCTCCAGGTCATGTAGTACCTCTTCATGACCAGCCCCACCAGGACCGCACCGCCTGAGGCCATCGCAAGGTTCAGGGGGGAGCGAAGCTCCCAGCGGACGGATTTCCTTCAACGCCCCCACCTCCAGAGGAAGAGAGCCACGAGGATTGCTGCAACCCCAACCGCCGCCGCTATGGCGGTCTTTGACGGCCCCTCGTTGGGAAGCTCAGCGGGCTTCGTGAAGTCTATGTTTGTCTCTGCCAGGACGAGACCGAAGGGAGGCATCTTGCCCCCGTTCTTGATCTCATCCTCGTGCTCCTCGGCAAACTCGGTGTCCTGAATCATGGCACTACTCACGCCGAGGGCCTTCCACAGCGGACTGAAGGGAGTGTAAAGAGCTATCGCCAGGCCGCTCGAACCGTCGTAGAGGATAACGTCCTTTCCAACAACCAATTTTAGATCCATCATGTTCGTGTGGGCCATATAAACCGGGGCGTTGAAGTCACCGTAGTATGTCATCGCGGTCGAGTTTATCATCTTGACCGTCTCGATTTTTAGCCCGGGCAGTATCTCAAGTCCGGTCACGTTGGCCGGATTCTCGGCCCAGAGGAAGTTTCCCCCAACGGGGGTTCCGTTCACGTGGATTTCTCCCGTGGTCAGGTCGATTTCAACAACCCCGGCCCTGCTGAAGTTCCCCGGTACGTAGGACTTGTTGAACAGCCTGCCCGCCCCCTCCGTGATCATCAGGCCAAAGGAGCGCTGTGCCGTCCGTTCAGAGTAACTCTCCTCGCACACGGTAACGTTGCCCCCCGCTACGGGCACCTCAAGGCAACCCCCGCCCGTGAAGTTGTAGCGCTCCTGGTACTTCCGGAGAAGGGCCGTCGCCTCCTCCAGGCTGAGGGTGGAGTAAGCCTCCCGGGTGCAGTTGAACCCGAGGAGAAGGAGCGATACCCGGGCTCTATCGCCGGAAACGTTGAGGACGCGCCACGTGAACTCCACCCTGGGACAGTAATAGGTCACGTTCCCCGTGGAGGTGTTCAGGTCGATTGACAGCCAGCCCCTGGCGACGTACTTGGCGTATATTCCTTCCTTGAACCAGTAGGGCGTTGCCGAGACGAGCGGGCTTAGAACCAAAAGAACAAAAAAGAGGAGAACGAAGAACCTAGAAACCCTCTCCATGTGATTCCCCCCGATTCCGATTCACTCAACTTTCTTCAGTTGTACTTGTATAGGTAGTTCCCGGAACCCAGGTTATCTCGGCGTAGATGGTCTTGGGCCAGAAGGGGCACCAGCCGGTGGCGGCTACCTGGGCAGAGTCCCAGGCGTATCCGGCCGGCGGGGTTGCGGTGGACGGGCTGAACTTCTTGGCCCACAGATCGCAGACTCCGGTCGAACCAGCGCCGCCGTATATATTGTAGAGGTAACCAGGCTGACTCTGACTTGCATACCCGCTTATCCAGCAGTAGAGGCTTCCATCGTCTGTGGGCGCGTAGGTGTTCTCGTCGTGGACAAGGGGGTCCCTGGTTATTGCCTCCGGCTCGTTGCCGTCCAGTGCCACGGCCACTCCTGCAAAGAACAAAACTCCCAGCAGGAACAGGACCAACACCTTTCTTGGCATCGCCCCCCCCAAAGGGGTTTTGCACTTAATGTTACGTTATGGCCATTTATTAGTCTTTCGGTGTTCTAAAGTTCTCAGCGAACAACTTAGGAGAACAACGATGGACACCCCGGAATCTGGATAATCCAAAATACAGAAAAGAGTAAAAGCCCTCAGAAGTTGAAGTTTATGTCCTTCATGAGCTGGTCGTATAGCTCCTCCTTGTAGATGTCCGGGTAGCGCATGATGTAGTCGTACTGCTTCCTCAGAATGCTGTAGTGGTTCCTCTCCATGTCGGCGAGCATCTCGAGGATGAGGCGTGTGTTGTCGGTGGCGGCGTAGCCGGCCAGCTCCTTGTAGAGCTTTTCGCTCACCAGCTCGGCCTGCATGGCTATCTCGTAGACCTCGTCGACGTTGATGTCCGGCTTCTTTATCGCCCCCGCCATCTTCTCGGCGATGACCTTGAACTCGCCCATGACGTCTATCTCTATCTTCTTCGGCTCAGTCCTTCCTCCCTCGAACTTCTCGGCCATCTTCTCGATTATCTCCCTGTGCTTGTCCTCTTCCCTGGCCAGAAAGAGCAGCTCGTCCCTTATGATATCGCTCTTCGTTATAGAAGCGAGCTTCTCATAGGCCTCCTTGGCCCGTATCTCCGCGTTTATGGCAATCTCAAAAACCTCTTTGTCGGTTATCTCCACAGAACTCACCAACAATGGTTACGCTTGAACGTATATTAACCTTTCTGGGCAGTGCTGTATAGCGGGCAAGGCTTAAAAACCCGCCCGGGAAGGTGGAACCATGCTCTACCTAGAAATCCTCGGAAACCTCCCGGAAATGGCAAGGGACGAAGTGAAGGCCATGCTGGAGCTGGCAGGGGGGGAGATAACCGATCAGGACTACCTGTTCCTAAAGCTCGACGCCGATGAGAAAACCTTCCCCTACCTCAGCCGGCTCGGCCTTTCCCACGAATATGGGGAGCTCATCCTGGAGGCGGAGTCCATAGAAGAGCTCCTCCAGAAGGCTGAAGAGGTGGACTGGCCGATTAAGGGCACGTTTAAGGTTGACACAGAAACCATGGTCAACTGCAGGCATGACGTTCTCGACCTGCCCAGGAAGCTCGGCGCGGTCATACACGCGCAGGGGTTCAAGGTGAACCTTTCGAAGCCGGACACCTTCGTCCGGGTTTACTGCGGCGAGAGGCTCTACGCTGGAATAAGGCTCCGCTTTTTCGACCCCAAGGACTTCGAGAGTAGAAAGGCCCACCACAGGCCGTTTTTCAGGCCGATTTCCCTCCACCCGAGGGTCTCCCGCGCGCTGGTGAACCTCACGAAGGCTAAGAGAGAGCTCCTCGACCCCATGATGGGCGCCGGCGGAATCCTCATGGAGGCCGGACTGCTCGGCCTTAGGGTCTACGGCGTGGACATACGGCCGGAGATGGTCGAGGGGGCCGAGATGAACCTCAGGCATTACGGGGTAAGGGATTACGAACTCAGACTCGGCGACGCCACGAAGCTGGAGGAGCTGTTCCCGGAAAAGAGGTTCGAGGCCGTTGCTACCGATCCACCCTACGGAACCTCGGCGACGCTCGCGGGCAGAAAACGGGACGAACTGTACAGGAAGGTGCTGGAGAGCATCTACGGCGTCCTAGAAGAGGGTGGAAGGCTGGCAATAGCTTTTCCAGCGAGCTTTTATGGGGAAGCGGAGGCCGAGAAGGTCGGCTTCAAAATGGTCGGAAAGTACTACCAGCGCGTGCACAAGAGCCTGGAGAGGTATTTCTACGTGTTTGAGAAGTGACATCCGCAAGGTGTTCTTGGTCAACAAAAATCTTTTTTACGATTAACATCGTTTTAAAAAGATGGGGGAGGATTATGGAGACCGCAGGAGAAGATGTATTGTTCGAGTACATCAAAGACATCAAACCTGGGGAGGACATTCTAATCGAATACACCTCCAGGGAGCCGGTTCATATACTCCTGCACCTCATTCTGAGGTGTCTGCGAAAGAACGGACTTCCCGTTATCATAGTGGATGAACTGGATCAGCTCCACGTTTTCAGAACCCACATGAAACTGGCAGGCATCGATACTGAGCTCATCGACACGGCCAACGTCATAAAAATCGGCGGTTTGCTCAAGACCGGAAACGTCCTCGGCAAAGTTGACCTGAGTAAGGAGCTCCCAATAAGGAAAAAGCACTATGAAGAGGCTCTAAAGAAGATAAACGCGGACTACACAGTCAGGATCGTGCTCGGCTTTGATAAGGTTCTGGCGATGCACGAGGAGGAGAGGAGAGACTTGGAATCCCTTTTTGGCCGTATGATCAGGCCGTACCTGGGCGATGAGGGTAGGGCAACGATCTACTTCGTAAACACCGAGCTTTTCAGCGAGAGAACTCTCAAGGAGTTCCGGGAGCACGCCAGCAGGGTCCTCAAGGTGAGGTTAGATGGCGACCGGATCGAGCTCAAAATCATAATGTCCCTTTCTCTCTCGGAATACGGGAAAAAGATAGAAATCAGGGTCAGAAACACATAACCATTCAATCCTCAAGCCAAATCTCCAGTCTCTGCTTTCCTTTTCCCAGGCTGGAGCGCTTGAACTTCTTCAGGTGCCCTATCTCCTTTATGTCCCTCACGTGGGTTCCGCCGCAGGGGATGACCTCGAAGTCTCTTATCTGGGTGTAGCGGGTCTCTCCTTCCCACCATATCTTCATCTCGCCGCCCTCGTCAACGAGCCTGTTGAAGGTCTCTATAATCTGCTCCTTCCACTGGTTCACGTTCTCCGGGTAGGTTATGTCGTAGCGGCCCTTCTGGACGCTCATGCCGCTGCCATAGAGCTCCCACTCGCCAGGGAGAACCTCGTTCAGCACGTGCTCCATGAGGTGCATCGCGCTGTGAATCCTCATGAGCTTGTAGCGGTAGTCCCAGTCGATTTTAAGCTCGACCTCGTCTCCGGGCTTGAATTTCTCGGGCTCGCCAACCACATGCCAGACTTTCCCGGCATCGTCCTTGTAGACATCGAGAACCTCAACGCCATTTATCGTCCCCCTGTCGTGGGGCTGGCCGCCGCCGGTCGGGTAAAACACCGTCTGATCAAGAAGAAGGGCACCCTCTTTTACCTCAAGAACCTTCGCATTCGCTTCCCTCAGGTAGGCATCCTCGTAGTAGAGCTTGCGCGTCATCCTGACCACCAACCAAAATTGGAGCGCTCCCTTAAATGGGTATCGAAACGTGGAAGAAAGAAGAAAGAAGCTCAGCGCTTCTTCCAGAAGGCCACCGCCAGGGCCACGGTAAGCACCGCAACGATGACCGCGGCCATCTTCTGTGTGTCGCTCATTCCTCCGTTGGTCCCCTCTGCCGGCAGGGTGTACCTGACCGTTGCGCTGGTGCGGTTGGCGAGGAGGGTCTTCACGTCCTCCGGCTGGGCGCCGTAGCGGATGTAAACGTTGGAGACTATCTCCAGGGTGTTCCCCCTGCGGACAACGGTCATGGTAAAGCGGTTGCCCTTGACCTCGGTGCTGATGTTGTCGGGCACCTCGATGAACTCCCCGCCGCCGGTCAGGTTGAGGGTGAGGTGCAGGGTGTTGTTTACCTCGTACTCGCTCCTGTCCTGGAGGCTCTGGGCCATTCCCATCGTTGGATCAAAGGTGTAGACGTATGATCCGTTCTCGTACTTTGTGAAGTTCCTCAGCATGTACTCCGCGTCAATGACGAGGGGCGCGGTTGTCTCGTTGAGTCCGAGAATGGTGACCTTGCCCCCGTCCACTATGGCACCCTGGTAACCGAGCGCAAGGGAGTACGTTCTGAGTATGTACTCCGTAACGTTCTGAACCCCGTACGACACTATCTCGACCTTTCTGGCGATGACGTCCCTGAGGGGCTCCACGTATTCGTCCTTCATGTGCAGCCTGACGGTGCCGTTGGAGTACACGTCAATGGTAACGTACTCGTTGGTTACGCTCTTTTCGTAGTGCTCGACTCCCTCGTAGGGGGTCTTGTAGCGGATGTAGTAGTCCCCGTAGTCCCCGAAGAGAGACTTAAAACCGTCGGGGGTCAGCCAGGGCTCAAGGTATATGCGGGAGCGAACGATGACAGTATCACCCTCCGCACTCGACTCGACCGCGAACCTGCTCTGGTTGTACTGCTTAACGAAGGGTTTGGGGTAGCTCAGGAGCGTCGCGTTGGGTGGAAGGACAACTATGAACGTGTTGTTGGCCTCGATTCCAAAGGGGAACCCCGTATCGGGGACCATCATGGAGCCGTATCCCCTGGTCGGGTCGATCCAGAGCTCCCAGTAGTGATCATACGAGTAGTACCTGGCGTAGTCGAGGGCTATCGCGTTGAAGACGAGGGTTATGTTGTTGCCCTCCTCCATGCCGTAGGACTTCATGCTCTCGTTCACCAGCTTTACACCGGCCTGGGCGAGTCCCTGGATGTACCTGGCGAGCTGCTCCTGCTCGAACTTCTCTATAGCCTCCTCCATTGTCATGTTGCCGTTCTGGGTCTCGTTGAGAATCTTCTCTATCTGCTTCTCGATCTCCTCCTTCGGTCCCAGCCAGACGCTCGTCATGGTGATGTTGGCGCTGCCGTTGGGCAGAACGATTATCTTGAACGTGAAGTCCTGCTTGTAGACCACGGGGGCCGTATCCCCTGCAAGCCCGAAGTTCGGGCCAACGAGAGACGTCAGAAGAATCGCCGCAAAAATAACTGCAAAGACTCTTTTCATTAGGCACTACCTCCATTTCATCTCTGCCGGTAACTAGCGCCGCATCGGAGTATTTAACTTTATCTCCAGAACCAGGGAAATAAAAACCTGGAAAAAGGCAAGGAAGGGGAAGAGAAAACCAGAGATCAGCCCTTCCACTTCGAGGTGTCGAGCTCTCCCTCGGTTTTGGCCACGATCGTTGTTCCAGCGAGGTCGCCGGTGACGTTCACCATCGTCCTGCCCATGTCGAGGATGGCATCGATTCCGAGTATCATGGCATAGGCGAGGGCAACCGGACTTCCGGCCGTGAGGTCGAGACCGACGCTCTGGAGAACCATGGCGAGCATTATCGCCCCCGCGCCGGGAACTCCGGCCGTTCCTATCGAGGCCAGAACCGCCGTGAGAACGACCACGAGCTGCTGGCTCAGGGAGAGTGGCTGACCGATGGCGTATGCGACGAATAGGACTGTAACCCCCTGGTAGAGCGCGGTTCCGTCCATGTTTATCGTCGCACCGAGGGGCAGCGTGAAGGAGAATATTCCCCTGTCGATGCCCATCTCCTCCTCTGCAACGCGCATCGTAACCGGCAGCGTTCCGCTGGAGCTCCTCGTGACGAAGGCCGTCAGCATGGCGTCCTTTGCCCTTTTGAGGAACTTCACCGGGTCGATACCAAAGATTTTGAGCAGGACGGCATATACAAGCAGTATTTGAAGAACCAGACCGGCGTAAACGGCCAGAACGACCGTTGTCAGCGGTCCGATGACCTTCGTGCCCTGGATTGCCATGACGTAGGCTATGAGTGCGAAGACGCCTATCGGTGCGTACTGCATGACCCCTCCGACTATGAGGTACATCGCCTCAGCAAGGCCGTCAAAGGCCCTGAGAAGTGTCGTTCCAGCGGTCCTAAGCCTCTCGTCCTCCCTGTTGGTGAGGTACGTGAGGGCTATCCCAAGGACTATCGCAAAGAATATCGTCTGAAGAACCGCACCGCTGGAGAGCGACTCAAATGGGTTCGTCGGCACTATGTTCAGGAGAGTGTCAACCAGGGACGGCGGCTGGGCCTCCATGGCCTTGCCGGCACCGGTTCCAAGGTCAACTCCCCTCCCCACACGGAAGAGGTTGCCCATGAGCAGGCCGAAGAACACCGCAAACGCTGAGGTAAACAGGTAGTAAACGACGATCTTAACGCCCACACGGCCCAACCTGGCGGGGCTGATGCTTGATGCACCCACCACAAGGGACGCGAGGACTATTGGCATGACGAGCATCTTCAGAAGCCTGACGAAGAGGTCGCCGAAGGGCTTTACGTATGTCTCAACGGCGTCCTGCCAGCCGAAGTGAGCCGCTACCAGGCCAAACACTGCGCCCAGAATGAGGCCCCAGAGTATCTTCCAGAGAACCGGGTAGTCCAGATACCTCCTCAGAAGTCCCTTTCCCACTGTTCCACCCCCTTATTAAGCTGACTAATTGCCAGCAGAATCAATAAGTCGATGATGATATATTAATGTTATCCGTTAAATATTGACAGAATGACAAAGAATTTAGAAGAACCTTAGCGAGACGTCTCCATACAGGATTCTCCTTAACTGTCCGTCAATGCCCATAAGTAATGAGCCATCGTCCAGTATGTCCAGTGCTATGCCCGAGATTCTCTCGTCATCTTCAGTTACGGTGACGGCCTTTCCCAGTATGAATGCCCTCTCGCGAACCTTCGCCATCAGCAGGTCAGGCCTCTCGAGGAAAACCCGATACCATCCCCCCAGGTGGAACAGGAGCCTCTCAAGAACCGCATCGAGCGGCAGCTCCCTACCGGTAAACTGCACCATCGAAACAGCGTTTTCCCTGAGCTCCTCGGGGATGGCGTTGTTCACGTTGAGGCCGATTCCCAGTATGCTGTACTCCCCGGCCTTTCCTTCGGTCAGTATTCCAGATATCTTCCTGCCCCCCGCCCACACATCGTTGGGCCACTTTATCCCGGACTCTATTCCGAAGTCCGCGAGCGTATCGACGACCGCCAGCGCCCCGACGAAGACGAGCCTTGGATCGACCCTGGGTGGCTTGAGGACAACGCTCATCCACAGACCGCCCTCGGGGGAGGTCCAGTTCCTTCCCCTCCTGCCCCTTCCGGCGGTCTGCCGCTTTGCCACGACAACCGTTCCCTCCGGGACATCCTGCGCTATTCGCTTCGCGTACTCGTTGGTTGAGCCAACCTCGTCCAGGGTTATGAGCTTTCTTCCGATGATGCGTTCCATTTCCACCACCAAAGTGATTTCCATGGACTCCTTAAACAACCTTCGCCCAAAAACCTTAAATCCTCAAAAGAATATATCACTCCCGGTGATTAGTATGGATGCATACCAGAACGTAGGCATAAAGAGGAGGATGAAGCGCTTCTTCAGGAGGGACGGAAGGGCCCTCATCTTCGCCATGGATCACGGCTTCGAGCACGGGCCGACGGACTTCGAGGAGCACTGGGAGCACGTTAACCCGAGGATTATCATAAAAAAGGTCGTCAGGGCCGGAATCGACGGCGTCATGATGCTCCCGGGACTCGCGAGGGCCGCGGGAATAGATGTAAAACCCAACGTCGGTCTGATGATCAAGCTCACCAGCAAGACCAACCTCCGCCCGAAGGACGACCAGCTCCTCCAGAGCCAGCTGGGTTTCGTTGAGGACGCGGTGAAGCTCGGCGCCGATGCCATAGCCGCGACCGTTTACTGGGGTTCCCCACAGGAAGACGCCATGATGCGCCAGTTCGCTGAAATAGCGAGCTACGCCCACGACCTCGGCTTCCCGGTCGTCCAGTTCGCCTATCCACGCGGACCGTACATAAACGAAAAGTACGGCAGGAAAGAGGACTACCGCGTCGTCATGTACGGTGCCAGAGCGGCCGTTGAGAGCGGCGCGGACATGATAAAGACCTACTGGACCGGCTCGAGGGAGACCTTCGCCAAGGTCGTTGATGCGGCAGCTGGAGTCCCGGTTCTCCTCAGCGGCGGGGCGAAGACCGATAACCCCGTGGACTTCCTCAAGCTCGTCTGGGATGTCATAGAGGCCGGCGGAGCCGGAGCGGTCGTTGGAAGAAACATCTTCCAGCGCGAAGACCCGGAGCCATTTATAAAGGCACTCCTCCGCGTCGTCCACCGCAACGAGGACCCGGAGGAAGCGGCGAAAGCCGAGGGGCTCCTCTGAGCCCCCACCAATTTTCAAATTTTCCGGCGCGGCATCATTTCGTCTTCTGTCGAATTCTTCTCCACCGAACGTCGTTAGACTTTTAAATTGCTGACTGTAGCCCTGGATGGAGGTGAGGGTATGAGCAGGGTTGAGATAATAGATACGACGTTTAGGGACGCTCACCAGTCCCTCATAGCCACACGGCTCACGACCGATGACATGCTCGCGATAGCAGAGAAGATGGATAAAATAGGCTTCTACTCCATGGAGGTCTGGGGAGGAGCTACCTTCGATGTCTGCATCCGCTACCTCCGCGAGGATCCGTGGGAGAGGCTGAGGCTCCTCAGAGAGCACATAAGGAAGACGAAGCTTCAGATGCTCCTCCGCGGGCAGAACGTCGTCGGCTACAGGCACTACCCCGACGACGTGGTTGAAAGGTTCGTCGAGCTGGCCCACAGGAACGGGATAGACATTTTCAGAATATTCGATGCCCTAAACGACGTCAGGAACATGAAGGTGGCGATACGGAAGGCGAAGGAAGTCGGGGCGGAGGTGCAGGGGGTTATAGCGTACACGACCGGAAAGGTGTTCACGCTCGAGTACTACCTGGGAAAGGTCGAAGAGCTCCTGGCGCTCGATGTTGATGTGATAACCATCAAGGACATGGCGGCCCTGCTGACGCCGCGGAAGGCTTACGAGCTGGTGAGCGAGATAAAGGAACGCTACGGTGTTCCCGTAAACGTCCACACCCACTCCACAACGGGAATGGCCGTCGCAACGTACCTCAAGGCCGTCGAGGCCGGGGCGGACTACATAGACACGGCCATAAGCCCGCTCGCCTTTGGAACGGCCCAGCCGGGCATACAGACCATCTGGCACGCCCTGCCCGAGGCCGCTGGGAGCCACCTCGACAGGGAGCTCATCCACGAGGTTTCGAGGTACCTGAAGAGGCTCCTCGACGAGAAGTACTCCGGAATGCTCCACAGGGAGGCACTCATGGTGAACCCCTACGTTCTGAAGTACCAGGTTCCGGGGGGAATGTACTCCAACCTCATCTCCCAGCTGAAGGAGATGAAAGCTTTAGACCGGCTCCAGGAGGTTCTGGAGGAGATTCCGCGCGTCAGGGAAGACCTTGGATGGCCGCCGCTGGTGACGCCGACCAGCCAGATAGTCGGAACGCAGGCGGTTCTCAACGTCCTCTTTGGAAGGTACGAGAGGATAACAGAGGAGGTCAAGAACTACATCAAAGGACTCTACGGAAGGCCGCCGGGGGAGATAAACCCCGAGCTGCGGGCAAAGGTCCTGGGGGATGAGGAACCCATAACCGTAAGACCCGGAGAGCTGCTCGCACCCTCGCTGGAGAAATGCAGGAAGGAGCTCGAGGAGCTGGGCTACCTGGAGAATGAGGAGGACGTTCTGACCTACTGCCTCTTCCCGCAGGTGGCGCTGGAGTTCTTCAGGGCGAGGAAGGAGGGCAGGATGAAGCCCGAGGTGCCGCCGGCGGTTCAGAGGTTCAAGATTTACGTGGACGGTGTCGAGTTCGAGGTCGGCGTTGAGGGCGTTGACCTGAGCGCGCTCAGATACCTGCCCCAGATAGCCG
>NZ_LLYW01000003.1 GCF_001484195.1 Thermococcus celericrescens | reverse complement strand
CGCGCGGGACACCGTTGAGCGGCCTGCCGCACATGGCGCAGTGGGCGACCTTGGGCTTCCTCCTCTCAAAGTGGACAACGGTTCTTCCGCCAGGAGTCCTGACGTACTTCCTTCTCCATGACCTTGACCTGTACATCGGCTTCATTCTTCTCACCTCGCCTTTCCTTTCAGGGAATCGTTTTTAAATTTAACCCATGTCAAGGAGCTTCCTGAGCACGTAACCGGTTATCATAGAACTCAGCATGTACCAGCCGAGGTAACCAAGCTCACTAGGGGGTAGTGCCGAGTGCTGCCAGTTGTGGAAGAAGCTGAACACGAAGAAGTCAAAGGGAGCCTTAACTATGCCGGCCTCAACATACCATCTCCTAAGCCAGCTTAAGAATATCCAGAATATCGGCATCGTAAGCAGGGTGACTTTGAGCATGGTGTCCTTCATGACCTCGCTCTGGAGTTTCATTAACTCCATCTGCTCCTGCTGGAGCTTCTTGAGCTTCTTCTCATCCTTCGCAGCCTGGGCTTCCTTGTACTTCTTCTGGAACTCCTTGCTCTTCTTCTGGAGCCTCTTAACTTTCTCCTGATCGACCAAGATGTAGTTTATCAGGGTGAATAAAGCACCCAGTATAATTCCCGATATCGTGACCACCCATATCGGATGGTACGCCTGTATCAGCGGACCAAACAAGTTGTCAAGGAACGCGTATATTCCCTCAATCATATTCTCCCACCGCCAAATCCAGTACTTCAACAAGCTCGTGAACGGCCTCCTGGAGGCCCTTATCCTCATGATTCTCGATTATCTTTATGAGCGCGTTGGAGTGCATCGCGTAGCTGACCGCGGCGGCGCGGTTCAGGTCCTGGTGCCTCTGTATCTGCTCCTCAGTCTCCACGTCACGGTCGCGCTTCAGGTCGCGTAGGCGCCTTCCGAGTATCTCGCTCGGTGCCGCCTCGATTATGACGATGAAGTTGGGGTTTATAACCTCAATAACCTCCCTGGGAAAACCGAGGAGGTAGCCCACAGGCGTCCTTATCGTCGCATGGGTGTCGATCAGGACCGGCTCGCGCTGGGACATCTCGACTATCCTTCTCGCGGCCTTCATCTGAAGCTCCTTCTGAACGTTCGGGTCGAGCTTCCTCATCTCATCCCTGTGCCTCACCAGTCCCGCCCCGACGGCCTCGTCGAACATCAGGTCTCCGAAGTTGACGAGCCTGAACTTGGCCCGGGACTTCTTGAGTGCGAGCTTGGTTATGGTGCTCTTCCCTACCCCTGGAATTCCTGTTATCATGACCACAAACGGCATCACGCTCACCCAGGAAGGTTTCTGGAGAAAGTAACAGGACCGAGTTTAAAAGGTTTTGTGAAAGAAAAGAAAAGGCTCACTTCGTAAAGAATTTCCTGAGTGCTGGGAACATCTCCGTGGCCTGCTCCCTTGCAATCTCCTCGTAGAGCCTGTAGAGGATACCGACCGTAAGGAGGATTCCCGTTCCAGTACCGAGGGCACCCAGGAAGTCCGCCAGCACTGCGACTAACGCCAGTGTGAACGAACCCCAGAAGGTAACGTAGGGGATGTACCTGTTGAGTACCCTTTCGAGTATCCTCGGGTCGCGCCTGAACCCTGGTATCTGCAACCCTGCCCTCTGAAGCTGTCTGGCGATGCTCTTGGCGTCAAGGCCCGTCAGCTCGACCCACAGGAATCCAAAGAGTATAGCCCAGAATATCGTCATCAGCGCGTAGACGAGGGCCCTTCCAGGATCGGCTATGACGTGGTAGATGTCCCTCGGCGGGTAGAGGTAGGTAACGAAGCCAGTCAGGGGGTATCCGTTCTCATCAAACGTTCCGAGGAAGGTGTAGCCGTAGTTGTTGAGGAGCCTGGCCCAGAGCTGGATGTTGGAGTAGAGAGCAAAGGTTAGGATGATCGGTATGTTGCTGACGTACATGAACCTTATCGGGTACCTTCCACGGACGGTGACGCGGCCGTAGCTGAGGGGTATCTCCACGCGCATGCTCTCGAGGTAGACGACCACGAGGAACACCACTATGGTGGCAAGGACGTCCATCATGTCCGGCAGGGTGCCCCTGTACAGCGCGCCGGTCAGGTCCCCGTAGAACAGGTGCTGTATGAACGCTGGAATGGCACCGATTATAGCGGGACCCCCAGTAACAGGGTCTATGTACTGACTGGTGGTGAACGGATTAAGCGACTTGGTGACAACGGTCTGGGAAACACCCGCGGCGATGAAGAGACTGATGCCGCTTCCTATTCCCCACTTACTAACAAGCTCGTCCAGGAGTATGAGCATGACGGAGGCAAAGCCGAGCTGGAGTATTATGAGTATCCCTAGACCCAGGCCTATGTAAACCTGTCCGGCGGGTGTCGTGACTGTCTGGAACGCCCCGAGTCCCATGTCAACCTTACCAAACGCACCTGCGAATACGTATATGGCGGCCTCGAAGAAGCTCATAAACACGGCAAAGAGCTTCTGAGCGGCCTGGTAGAATCTCCTATCCTCATGATTCGAGAGATCGAGGTGAACTATCTCAGAACCGACGAGAAGCTGCATGATAATGCTCGCGGTGACGATTGGACCGATACCAAGGGTCAGGAGGGAACCGCTCCTTCCCGCGAGCACAAATCTGAGCGTGGCAAAGTAGTCCTGAATCTGGGCGGGAATTCCGTAGAGCGGAATCTCCGCGAGAATGAAGTACAGCAGCAGAACGATCCCTGTCCACATGAACTTTTCCTTAAGCGGCACGTGCCTCTTGGGCCGCTCAACCTCTGGGAAGTACCTCTCAATCGCGAACACTACGTTTCTGAACCCCATGATTAACACCCGCCAAAAGTTAAATTAAAGGGGAATCAGGCGAGGAGAACCTCGCCACCAGCGGCCTTGATCTTCTCCTCGGCCTTCGGGGTAACGTAGTAGGCCTTAACAACGAGGGGCCTGCTGAGCCTGCCGGTTCCGAGAACCTTGTCAACACCGAGCTGAGTGGTGTCAACTATGACCTTTCCCCCCTCCTCGTAGGCAACGCCCATGTCAAGGAAGAGCTGGAGGTTCTCGTCTATGTCGCTGAGGTTTATGGTATTCGGGGTGTACTGGACGGCCTTGGGCCTGTGGAAGCCGCGCTTGCCGAGGTGGTCCGGGGCGTACTTGATGACCCAGGTCCACTTGGTGTTCTTCCTCTTTCCGGTTCCGGCCATTCCCTTACCGCCCTTGCTACCGCCGCCGCGGTGCTTCTTCTTGCAGCCCCATCCGTGAGTGTGACTTCCGCGGAGCTTCCTAACCTTCTTCTTCCTCCTTATCATCTCTCGCCACCTCAGAGCATCCTCTCAATGAGCTCGTTTATCTTCTCGCCGCGGTAGCCGAGCGCTCCGCCCTCTTTGAAGGTGCGCTTCTTGCCGCCCTTCAGACCTCCCCTCGGCGGGTGGAGCCTGAAGACCGGCTTGATGCTCGGGAGATCCGTGAGCCTCATCTCGCCATCGACGACCTTCTCCGCGAACTCCTCGATGGTCATTCCAAGCTTCTCCTGGACGTAGTCGTCGGTTATAGGCCTGTTGCCGATGAGCCTACCGCGCTTCCTTATGAGAGCAGCGAGGGTCTCCTTGTCTATCTCGCCCCATGTTATGTAGTCCTTAACCTTCTGGACCATACCCTTGTAGCTCGGGGTGTCATCGACGAGGACGAGGTGGTTAATCCTGTGGAGGCGGAGCATAGCGAGGGTGTCCCTCACATCTCCCTTCGCCCTTATCCCGCTCCTAAGCCTGATGAGTGCGAGCTTTGCCATCTTTTCTCACCTCACTCAACCTGGAAGTTCGCTGACATCTCCCTTCCAACGATTATGCCATAGCGCTCGATGTCCTCGGGCTTGACGGCAACGCTGTTGGTGTTGTAGAGCGCGTTGAAGACCGCCTTGGCAAAGTTGACGGTGGTTCTCGTCTCACCGAGGGTCTGGGACCAGACGTCCTGGACGCCGGCGAGGCTGAGTATCTTCTTGCCGACGTCACCGATGACCAGTCCAAGGCCGCGCGGTCCAGGCATGAGCTTGACCTTGACACTGCCCTCCTTACCTTCGACGGCGAAGGGGATTGAGTGCGGCCTCCTGCACCTGCACTCCCAGCTTCCACAGCCGCGCTTGATCTCGATGATGTTCATCTTGGCGTAGTTGATGGCCTTCCTGATGGCTATTCCGACTTCCTTTCCGTGGCCGATTCCGAGGCCGACGTAGCCGTCCCTGTTGCCCACAGCAGCGAGAACCCTGAAGCGGATCCTCCTGCCACTGTCGGTCATCCTGACGGTGAGGGCTATGTCGAGGACTTCCTGGTTCTCCCTCATGTTAACCTCTGGAAGGAGGACGTCGACTATCTCAGGCTCCTTTATCTGGTAGCCCTTGCGGAATATCTCGTGAATGTCAGTTATCTGGCCCTCCTTGACGAGCTTGCCGAGCTTGGTCCTCGGCTCCCACTCCTCAAGAACGCGCTGAGTCATCTCTCTCGGGTCGCTCATTCTCTCGCCCCCTCAAACTTCTCGATTATCTTAGCCTTAACATCCTCAAAGTGCTCGGGGAGCTTCTCGGGCTCGAGGCCCTTGACGAGGTAGCCGCTGAACTGCTTCCTGTACGCTGCCTCGTCCTCCTCATTAAGGGCCTTGGCGTAGTTGGCTATGTGCTCGCCGTTTATCCTGTCGTCCTCGGGGTAGATTTCCTCGCTGTGCGGAACGTCCAGGCCCGCATCAACAGCTCCCTTGAGGACGGCGAAGATGCTCGAACCCCTGGTCGGCGGGTGGAGGCCTATGTCAAGGATAGCCTCCTCGATGCCGGCCTTCTTGGCCTTGTAGCCGATGAGGAGACCGAGCAGGTAAGCGGAAGGCGTGTTGCCGCCGTGGCCCTTCCAGCCGAAGTCCCTCATGAGCTCCCTGGTGTGAGCCGAAACGACGGTCCTGTCACCCCTCGGGTCGTAGAGGACTATCTGAGCGACGTGGTGGTTGAGGGTCTTCCTCACGACAAGCCTGGGCTTTCCAGACTTGAGGAGGGCGAGCCTCTTGTGATAGTTAGTCTTACCCTCTCTCCTTCTCCTGAACGGAACCCTATACCTCGGTCCGTGTGCCATCTATCTCACCTCACTCCTTCAGTATGTCGTGCTCCTGCATGAACAGGTAGAGCTGCCTCTTGTTCTTGAACTGGCCGCCCTTGGCCCTGATGTAGAGCCGCCTGTAGGTGTGCTCGTCGAGCTTGCCCTCGGCCTTGAGCTTCCTGAGCTCCTTCCTGAGGGCCCTTATGGTCATCATCCAGCGCTCCTTCTTACCCATCCTGGCGGTCTTCTTACCCTTCTTGCTTCCCGGGCCCCTGTGGCGGCCCTTCTTCCTGGCCTCCTGGTAGACCCTGGCGCGGGCCCTGCTCTGGCCCTTGACGGGCTTCTTCTTGATGACGCCGTCGTTGATGAGCCTCCTCACGTCCTCCCTGGTTATGGCGGCGGCGACGTCGTCAATCCTCTCCGGGTCGATCCAGACCCTGTTCTCACCGCACTTCAACAAATCAGCGGCAATCCTTCTCTGCATCTTGAGCATGAGCCTCACCTCACGGGTTGAGTACCTTCACGCCGAGCTCCCTGGCCCTGGCGATTATGGCCTCTCTCTTCCTGGCCCCAACGGTTCTCGCTATCCTTGCAGCCTGCCTGGTCGGGTCGATGGCCTCAAGCTCCCTGACGTTGTGGACGAGGACCTCCTCGTAGCCGCTCGGGTGGAGACCGCGAACGGCCTTCGGGGAGCTCCAGCCTATGCTGGGTGAGCGGGCCTTACCCTTCTTCTTGAGCCTCATCTTGCTGTCGATTCCCTTCGGCCTGCGCCACTTGGGGTCGTTCCTGAACTTGGGGAACCTCCACCACTCCTGGCGGAGGAAGCGGGGCTTCTTCCTCTTGATCCTGGCCCTTATCCTAAGGAGTCTCGCCTTCTCGTTCATTTCTCACACCTCAGAACTTTATCGGCTTACCAGCCTTCTCAACGATGTAGATACCATCCTGGAAGACACGCCTGTCCCACTTGGTTATCTTGGTAGCCTGCTCGATGTTGGCCGCGGTCTGGCCAACCGCTTCCCTGTCTATGCCCTCGACGATGACCTCCTGGCCGGAGACCCTGACGGTGACTCCCGGAAGGATCCTTGCCCTCCTCGGGTTCTTCTCACCGAGGAAGTTCTCGATGACGACCTCGTCGCCCTGAACCTTGACGGTCATCGGGAAGTGGCTGTAAACGATCTTGAGCTTGTAGGTGAAGCCCTCGGTGACTCCCCTGAGCATGTTCGCTATGTGGGCCTTGAAGGTCCTGGCTATGGCTATGTCCCTCTTCCTCGGGAACTCCTTGAATACGACGACCTTGCCGTCCTCGGTGAATATCTGAACGCCCGGATACTTGAGCTCCCTCTCGAGCTCGCCCTTGGGACCCTTGACCTTGACGGTGTTCCCCTCAACGGCGACTTCAACGCCCTCTGGAATCTCAACCTCTTCCCTTACCCACGCGTCTATCGGCATCTCTCTCACCTCAGTAGACGTAGGCTATCAGCCTTCCGCCGATTCCCTTCTCGATGGCCTCTTTGTGGGTCATGACGCCCTGGGAGGTCGAGACGATGAGGATACCGAACTCGAAGGCCGGAAGGAACCTCTTCTCCCAGGCCTCGTACTCCCTGGCCTTGACCGGGAACCTCGGCTTTATCGCTCCAGCCTTGTTGATCTTACCTATGAGCTGCACCCTGTAGATGCCGGCCCTTCCGTCGTCGATGAACTCGAACTCGCCTATGTAGCCGTTCTCCTGCATAACCCTGAGGACTTCTCCCATGAGTTTGGAAGCCGGCTTGAGGTAAACCTCCTCCTTACCGACCCTCTCGCTGTTGGTTATGTGGGAGAGAGCGTTCGCCAGCGGATCAAGCAACGTCATCTCCTCTCACCTCACTCGTACTTCTTAAAGCCCAGCTTAGGGGCTATCTCTCTAAAGCAGTGCCTGCAGAGCATAAGGCCGTGGATCCTGATTATCGGGCCGTACTGGCCGCAGCGCATGCACCTTCTCGCACCCTTCCCAAACTTCCTGGGCTTCCTCTTGTTGTAGTCAGCCTTCGCCATCTCACAATCCCTCCACGGTTACCTTAAACTCCTCCATAGCGAAGACGATACCCTCCTCCTTGGTCAGCTTGTGCTTGGTCGGGAGCTTCTTCCTCTGCCTCTTCCTCTTGGCAACCCTGTATCCTGGCCTGTCGAGGGTAACGCAGACGTCCATACCGAAGATGCCTATCTCCGGGTCGTACTCAACGCCCGGTATGTTGATGTGCTCCTGTATTCCAAAGCAGAAGTTTCCGTGCTCGTCGAAGTTGCTCGCCTTGAGCTTCCTGTCAACGGCCTCGAGGAGCCTGTTCAGCATCTCCTCGGCCTTCTTGCCGCGGAGGGTGACCTTCACCGCTATCGGCTCTCCGCGCCTGATTCCGAAGTCCTTGTTGGTCTGCTTGGCCCTTCTCCTTATGGGCTTCTGGCCGACGAGCTGCTCCAGCATCGTCTCAGCCTTGGTGAGCCTCTCACCGCTCTCGCCAACTCCAATGTTGATGGTAAGCTTAGCGATCCTGGGCTTCCTCATCGGGTGAGCTTCCCAGTCCGCTAGGATAGCCTCTCTGTTGATCTGCATCTTATCTCACCTCACGGAAGGGAAATCTCCGGCTTCTCCTTACCAACGACGAAGGCGTACTCCTTCAGGGTGTCGAAGAGCTCCCCATTCTCGTCCTCGATGGTGACGACGTCCGGCCATCCCATCGGGAACTGCCTGACCTCGACGACCCTACCCTTCCTGGCGACGTTCTTACCCTGGGTAACGAAGACGTAGGCACCGACCTCGAACGGGAGAACCTCGATGGCCTCCCTCTCGGGGACCTTCATGAGGACGGTGCTGGCGGTCATGTACCTGTCCTTCTCCTCCATGGTGACCAGGTGGTTGCTTCCGTCGTGGAGGTTGAGCTGAACCTTCGCGCCCTTGATCATGCGCTTGTTGCTTATCCTGAGCGGCTTGATGTTGGCTTCCTTCTCGCTTATCGGGTGGAGTATGAGCTTGCCAATTCTGTTCGGAAGAACCCTGTAGTGCTCGCCGGTCTCGGGGATGGAAACGACGTCCATGATTCCGACCGGGAACTTGTAGTCCTTCCTAACGTGGCCGTCAACGAGTATCTTGCCCTCGTTGAGTATCTTCCTGGCCTCGCGGGCAGTCTTGGCATAGCCAAGGTAGTCCCTGACTATGTAGAGCAGCGGTATGGAGGTCCTCATGCTGTGCGGACCCGGCCTCGGCCTGACCGCCCACTTGTAGGTCTTCCTGTGGATGTACCACTGATTGGGAGCGGCAAGCCTCTTAAGGTGCCTCTTAGCGCCTTTCCTCGCCATCAACCAGCCCTCCTACTAATTATCTTCTCTCTCCTCTCATCGTCGAGGTTGAGTTCGATTATCATAACGTTCGACGGGTGGAGCGGGTAGTAAACCTCGGTTCCGTCGGTCTTCTTGTGGGTAACGCCCTCGACGTGTATCCTGTACCTCTTGAGGTCAACCTCAACGACCTTGCCTTCCTTACCCTTGAAGTCTCCGCGCATTACACGGACCTTGTCGCCAGCCCTTATCGGGAGGCTCCTGACGCCGTACTTGTTCCTGAGATCCTCGCTCAGGGTGGCGACCATTACCTTGCTCCTAAGGTGAAGGGGAGCGTTGTAGAGGAACCTTCTCTGCTTCCTCGGCTGCCTGGTCTTCAACTTCATCTTTCTCACCTCACAACACTATGCTCGCTATGCTGCCGAGCCTTACCCAGCGCTCGGCGGCCTCCCTGGCTATGGCACCCCTGATCTCGGTTCCCCTAGGGACACCCTCGGGGGTGACTATAGCTGCAGCGTTGTCCTCGAACTTGACGCGCATTCCATCAAGGCGCCTGTACTCCTTCCTCTGCCTGACGACAACGGCCCTAACCACCTGGTGCCTGATGTCGGGCCTTCCCTTCTTGACGGTGGCAACGACCATGTCGCCGACGCCGGCAGAGGCGAGCCTCCTCCTGGTGCCCTTGTAGCCAACGACGCCTATAATCTGGACGACCTTGGCGCCGCTGTTGTCGGCGACCTTGAGGTAAGCGCCTATCGGAAGAGCGCGAGTCGGCCTGACCGGGCTAATTCCTCTCGTAGCACCTGCACCCTTCTTCGCCATCGTTATCACCTCTCACCGGCCCTCTTGGTGACGGCAACGACGACCCAGCTCTTGGTCTTGCTTATCGGCCGGGTCTCGGCGATGAGGACCCTGTCGCCGACCTTGGCGTCGATGCACTCCGGGTTGTGAGCGTGAACCTTGCTCCTCCTGAGCTCATACCTCTCGTACTTCTTGAGGTAGTGGTAGTGCTGCCTCTCGACGACGACGGTCTTCTTGCCCTTGTCGCTGACGACGACACCCTCGAAGTACCTGCCGTGTATCCTGAGGTGTCCGTGCCAGGGGCAGTGGGGATCGTCACACTTCTCAGCGGGAGGCTGAACCTTCAATCCAATCTCTCTCATTTTCGCCACCTCTTCTTCAATCTCATCTCGGGTCTTCCAATCAGTTCCTTTCCGTTGATTCGGATTTTTTTACCGCCAACTTCAAACTCGAGCTCCGCCACGTCCTTCGGGATAACCCAGACCCTCTCACCGCCGATGGTGAGGGTGTTCTTCGTCTCGTCAAGGACGTAGCCCTCGATGCCAACCAGCTCTGGATGAGATGCCCTTATAATTTTTGCTTTCAGCCCTATGAGCTCGCCCCAGATGATGTTTTTTGCCGTCACTCGATTTCTATCAAGTCCTCGGAAAATCCAAGGTCTCCGAGCAACTTCTTGACCCTTTCTCTGTGGTCCCCCTGGAGCTCTATCCTTCCCTTCTTTACCGTTCCACCGCATGCCAGCTTCGCCTTCAGCTTCTTTGCTATATCGTCAAGATCGAACTCCTTCTCGTCTATGCCCTCAATTATGGTTTTAAGCTTTCCGTAGCGGGCCTTCTCTATGTAGACCCTTATCCTCTGCTGCTCCTTCAGGACCTCCTTAAAGAGCATCTCATCCAGAGGGTTAACAATCCTTGGCACCGAACCTCACCTTTTCTCCCTAAGCTTCTCCTTCTTTATGGTAAGCAGGCGCGCTATGTCGCGCCTGAGGTTGCGAATGACCATGGGGTTCTCTATGGAGGCCCCCATGGTGAGCACACCCCTCTCCTTGGCGAGCTCGAGGCGGAGCTCCCTGAGCTTCTTGTCGATCTCCTCGATGCTCATCTCCCTAATCTCACTCGGCTTCATTGGTGCTCACCTCTTCCTCAACGAGCTTCTCTATGACCTCAATCTCGTCCGGGAGCTTGGCGTCGGGCGGCATGATGGAAACCTTAACACCGATGACACCGAGCTTGAGCTTGGCCTGGGCGTAGCCCTTGCTGACGAGGGTCTCGGCCGGGTTTCCGACCTTGGCAAGGTAGCCCTGGTAGAACCTGACGCTTTTAGCCCTCTCACCGGTGAGCTTTCCACTGAGGCGGATCTCGACACCGCGGGCGCCGTTCCTCATTATGGCCCTGATGGCCGAGTAGGCGGCCCTTCTGAAGTGGACGCCCCTCTCAAGGGCCTGGGCGAGCCTGACGGCCTGGACCTTGGCGTTGAGGTAGGGGTTCTTGATCTCCTCGACCTCGATCTGCGGGTTCTCGAGGTTGAACTTCCTCTCGAGTATCCTGGTGAGCTCCCTTATGCGCCTGCCGCCCCTGCCTATGACGTAGCCGGGGTTGGCGGCGAAGATGGTGACCTTGGTTCCTAGTGGGGTCTTCTTGATGTCGATTCCACCGTAGCCGGCCCTTCTGAGCTCTTTCTCGAGGTACTCGTCGATGATCATATCCCTAACGTTTTCCTTGATGAAGTATCTCTCGATCGCCAAAAGTCTCACCTCCTAATCTCCTCAACGACTATCTCGATGTGGGTGGTCTGCTCGTTGAACGGTGTGGCCCTTCCGAAGGCCCTCGGGATGTAACCCCTGAGGACCGGGCCCCTGTGCGCTGCCGCGTGGATTATCTTGAGCCTATCAGGGTCGAGGCCCTTCTGCTCGGCGTTGTTCTTGGCGTTGAGGAGGACCTTCTTGACGGCCTTGGCAACCTTGACCGGGTACCTACCCGGACCAAAGCCCCTGCCCGGCTTGTGGCCCTGGCTGTCGTTGTGGCGCTTCATCGGAACCGGCCTCTTGAGGGCTATGACGTCGTCGATGTACCTGAGCGCGTCGTTGACCATCATTCCCCTGATCTCCCTGAGGAGCTCGACGCTGTGCTTGGGCGAGATGCGGAGATCCCTTCCGCTGGCACGAGCCATCTTCTCGGGGTCAAAATTTTGGAATGAGTAGGAAAACCTGCCCCTGCTCATCTATACCACCTCACTTGACCGCCACGAACATCGATGACCTGGTCGCACCGACACCAGGCGAGCCGTGCTGGACGACCTTTCTTGTGAGGGCAAACTCGCCAAGGTAGTGGCCTATCATCTCTTCCTTTATCTCGATCGGGACGAACTCCTTTCCGTTGTAGACGTGGATGGTCATGCCGACCATCTCGGGGAGTATAACCATGTCCCTGCTGTGGGTCCTTATCGGCTTGTTGTACTTGCCCTTCTTGGCAAGCCTTATCTTCCTGAGGAGCTTCTTCTGCTCAGGGGAAAGGCCGCGCTTGAGGCTCCTCCTCTGCCTGGCCGGGAGGAGCTTAGCAAAGTCCTCGAGTGACATGTTGAGCAGTTCCTCGAAGCTGTAACCCCTGTACTTAAACTCCTTCTTTCTCGCCATCTTCATCACTTCCTCCTACCAGTTCTTCTCGCGGCTATGTGACCGACCTTCCTTCCGGGCGGGGCGCGCCTTGAAACGGTGCTTGGCCTGCCGATGTGGTGCTCCTTACCACCGTGCGGGTGGTTGACGGCGTTCATCTTGACACCCCTCGGCTTCGGCCAGAACCTGTTCCTGGCCTTGGCGATGTAGTAGGCCTTACCCGCCTTGACGATGGGCTTCTCGAGCCTACCGCCGCCGGCGACGACACCTATGGTGGCCCTGCAGGTCGGCTTGAACTGCTTGAGCTCACCGCTCGGAAGCTGGACTATGACCTTGTCCTTCTCCCTGCTGACGACGAGGGCGTAGGCACCGCCGGCGCGGACGTACTTGCCACCGTCGCCCGGAACTCCCTCGATGTCGTAGACGTAGCTTCCCTCCGGTATCATGGCAAGCGGGAGGGTGTTGCCGATCTTGATCGGAGCGTTCGGCCCGATGGCGATCTCCTCACCGACGAGTATTCCTTCGGGGGCTATGATGAGCTTCTCCATGCCGTTCTCGAACTTAACCCTGGCGACCGGAGCGGTCCTTCCCGGGTCGTGGAGTATCTCTACGACCTTGCCGACGAGGGTCTTCTCCTTGGTAAGGTTGAGCGGAACGTACCTGACGGCACCCCTGTACCTGTGGGAGGGGGCCCTAAAGGTCGTGGTTCCCTTACCTCTCCTCTGCTGAATCAAACTCTTTCCCATCTCACTCACCCCGTCAGAACAATCCTATCCTGGCAGCAACCTCACTTGCGCTGTACTCAGGCTTGAGCTTCACGTAGGCCTTCTTCTCTCCCCTCATGGTGACGAGGGTGTTGACCTTCTCGACCTTGACATCGAACATCGCTTCCACGGCCCTCTTGATGTCCTGCTTGGTGGCCCTCTTGTCCACTATGAAGGTGAGCTTGTTCTCGTTCTCAATCATCGCCACGGCCTTCTCCGTGACGACCGGCTTGACGATAACCTTGTAGGGGTCCATCTCTCATCACCCGTAAATCTCCCTAAGCCTCTCTATGGCACCCTTCGTCCAGACCGTGAGCCTTCCCGGGTGGGTGCCCGGAGCGAGAAGCTCAACGCCGAGGTTCTCTACGGTGACGACGTCAACGCCCGGGTGGTTCCTGGCACCCTGAACGATTCCCTCGTTCTTCGCAACGACGACGAGCGGGCCCTTGGCCTTCTTGTACTTCCTTCCGCGCATCTTGCCCTTACCGGCCCTTATCCTGGTGTTCTTCTTGGCCCTCTCGATGTCGTCCCAGACGCCGAGCTTCTTGAATATCTCCCTGGTCTGGGCGGTCTTGAAGACCTTCTCGAGGTCGTCGGTGACGACTATCGGAACCTGCGGAACGTTGTCAACGATGTGTCCCCTGGCCCTGACGAGGTCGTAGTCGGCTGTGGCAGCTATGGCACTCATTATGGCGAGCCTTCTCTCCTTCTTGTTGATGTCCTCCCATATGACCTTCTCAACCTTGGGCGGGTGGGTTCTCCTTCCACCCCTCGCGAAGGGGACGAAGGCGGCAAACCTCGGGGAGGTCTTTATCCTCTCAACCCTGGCCATTCCGTGGCCCTTTCCGATGTTCTCGGTGACCCTTCTCTTGCCGGCCATCGGGTCCCTGCCCTGCGGCTGTATCCTGTGGGTCCATGAGGCGATGACAGCCCTCCTGATGAGGTCGGGCCTGAACGGAGTGGCAAAGACCTTCGGAAGCTCTATCTCCTCCACAGGCTCGCCTTCGAGATTGAAAACCTTAACCTTCATCTATCTCACCTCACTGCTTGGATTCCCTACTGACGTAGGTTATCTGCGGCCTCTCAACCGGCGGCCTCTTCTTCGGCGCCCTTATAGCCGGCCTGACCCTGATGATCCTCTTGAAGGCTCCCGGAACGGTGCCCTGTATCATGAGGAAGTCGCTCCTTATGACACCGTAGTGCGGGAAGCCGCCCTTCGGAGTGATCTCTATCTCCTTCTTGTCACCAAGCTTGAGAACGCCGTTCTCACCTATGGCGATGAGCCTCTTGTTGAACTCGGTCCTGTGGTGGAAGCCCATCTGACCTGCCTGCGGAACGGTCCACATGACCCTGGTCGGGTGCCACGGACCGAGGTTACCGATGTGCCTGCCCTTACCAGCCCTCTGGGCCTTGTGGAACTGTATCTTGACACCCCAGCGCTTGACCGGGCCCTGGGTTCCCTTACCCTTGGTGACGGCTATGATGTCGAGGAGCTCGCCCTCGTGGAGAACCTCGCTCGCGCGGAGCTCCTTGCCTATCTTCTCCTTGGCGTAGTCGAACTTAGCCCTGACGTCGTCGCCACCGATGGCGTACTCCATGACCTCGGGCTTCTTCTTGAGCTTGATGAGCCACGGCTGGGTGTGGACGAGAAGCCTGACGTCAACTATCTCGCCGCCCTCGATAAGCTCCTCAAGCTGGGCAAGCTTGGCCTTGAACGCGTCCTCGTCGTAGTTCTTCGGCAGGGTCTTTATGCGCCTCTTGACGTGGTCGTTGAGCTCGTGGAACCAGACCTCGGTGGCGGTCTCGAGACCGAGGTAGCCCTGCCTGTAGGCCCTGATGCCGTAGACGAAGAGCGGCGGGACCTCGACCACCGTGACCGGCATGAAGATCTCCTTGCCCTTGGTGAGCCCTGGCCTGTCGTCGATCATGAGGACGTGGGTCATGCCAGCCTTGTAGCCGGCGAAACCGAGCATCCTGACCTCACTGTCCTTCGGCCACTTCTTGATTCTTGGGACTACACTCCTAGCCCTCTTTCTCGGGGAGTAAGCCAGTGAACCTCTCCTTGGCCTGTGTATTTTTCCCATCTCAATCCCTCCTTATGAGATTAAACACCGCGAGTGTGGCCAACACGGCCTCCTCGGTGCGGACGGTGGCCGTCCGCTGATTTGGAATGGTGTTGAGGATTAGATCAAAGTCATATTCCTCCTCGCCGAGGAGCTCCATCACGCCTTTCCTCGGTGAGCCAAACACGAATCCGACCTCCCCCTCGAGCGGGGGAAGCTTCACCTCTCGAATGTCACGCCCCCTCCGGGAGGTGGCAATCGCCAAATCCAGCCTGGCCTTTTTAAGTGTTTTCGCCAGTGACTTCCTTGTGAGATGCACACTGTACCCCCAGTACTCCTCTGGCTTCGCTGGTATCACTCTGAGCGGTCTTACCGAGACGATCCTGAAGGTTGAACGTCCCTCAACGTCCCCCTCCACCGCGGCGAGGTCGTCGAGGCCGATGTCCGCGTAAGTTCTCCTTCCCTTTCGGAAGGCAAAGCCCTCGCGGATCTCCCCGACCCTCGGTCTCCCCTTGAGCTTGTGATGAGGAGTCCTCAGCGGCGGGATAACGCCGACGTACCTGAGCTCCGGCATGAGGGGGAACAGCCTCTTTCTGAGGTACTGGGGCGTTTCCGCGTACTCAAGGATTGTTTTGATGAACCTTCCGTCCCTACCGCCGGCCCTGTAAACCCACACGTGCTCAACGCCGAAGATTGCAGCGGCCCTGGCTATCTGCCCAACCTTGTACGTCCTGATTTTGGGGTCGTCGGTCTCTTCAAGGAGCGAATCTGGAATGAAGATGTGCCAGGCCATTTTTCCGTCATCCTTTGCTGTGGGTACTTTAACGCTGAAGTGGGGTCTATGGAGACTATTTAAAAGGCTTTCGAACCGTTCCACCCTTTTTTGGGTTTGGAGGCATACAAATTTTTTGCAAAGCAAACTTCGCCTTCGCGACGTTGGAGCGAAGCTCCAACGCACGGGACGACAGTCCCGTTGAGTTTGATCAAGTTGGTAGCTCATTGTGGAACTTCCTGATTTAAGAGTGTGATCCCTTCCCAAACGCCCATTCCAAAAACGGAATTCAACTCAATGGACAGGTGTTATTAGGAGTTCCTGTCCACTGACGCCCTTCGGGCGTCGATTTAAAGTGAACTCACTCTTAGCGACTTGCTTTTGTAGATTCCACGAATTAAAAGCGTCAGTAGCTGGATCACCAGCTCAGATTAACTTTCAGAACGAGAGCTACAAACTTTTGGTGAAGCTTTTTCCAAAAGCTTCCTGTACTCTCAAACCCCCGATGCGGGGTTTCACCCCGCGACCCCGTTTTTCTTAAATTACTGGGGGGCCGACGCCCCCACACCCCCAATCAGCCCCTTGCTTGCGCATGTTGAGGCAAAGCCTCAACACCTCGGGAAGCTTCGCTTCCCAAGGAGCGCTGGCGGAAAGTGGTACACTGTTTCTTAAGCTGTTTTTAACGCGGGTTTCCCTCCTTGAGATTTAGTTTTTGAGTGAGAACCTCTCCAAGGAGTCCCTTTTAAATGGGTTTACTTCAAAAAGACGCCCGAAGGGCGTCAAAGAGTAGGAAACCCTCACCAGATGCTCCCATTATGCATGTTCTTCATTAGGTGGGGTATATCTGGGAGAAACCCAATGTTATAAGCTTCCCATTCTAAGGGGAATTGCTTTGATGAAACTTTTCGCAAGAAAAGTTTCTTGGTCAAGCTTTGCGCGAGCAAAGGTTGATAGGGGGTGCAAGTTAGAGCTTCTCAATCTCTCTCAACCATTCGAAATCCCCCAAATCCCATACGAGCCAGCCTTCAGCCTTCAACTCTTCTTCCCCATCAATGTTCCTAGCAATCAAACCGTAGCTCTTCTCCCAACCGTCCAACCCAACAAGTTCAGCTTTCCGCTCCAAGTCCCCCAAAATCCCCCTCGCTTCCCTCTCGCTTAAGTCCTTCCACTTCACCTCGACGAAGAGAGCCTTTCGCTCCCGTTCGTTCAATGCGACGAGGTCAATTTCTTCGCCCTTCCGCCACCAGCGACCGATTTTCGTGAACCTGAACGGGAGCTTTCCGGACCTGTTCAGCTCGATGAGGAACTGCTTCGCAACCTCCTCAAAGGCCCTACCCACGTAAGTGTTGAAAGCGTTCCAGTCCATCTCAAACGTCCCAATCTCTATCCTCCCCCGGTTCGGCTTCACGAAGCGGAACCAGAAAGCAAAGAAGTTATCATTGATGTAATAGCGCGCCTTTTTGCTCCTCTCAGACTCGGTAACTGGGACCTCACGCCTCACGAGTTCGAGAGAGATGAGGGTTCTGAGGTACTTCGGCATGTCCTTTGCCTCGATGCCCGCGAAGTTCGCAATCTCGCTCACCCTGTGCCTTCCGAGGGCCATCGCCTCCAGAATCAGGTAGTGGCGGTGAACGTCACCCAGCTCCTCCCTCAGGATGAACTCTGGCTCCTCGTAGAGTATAGAAGTCGGCGAGAACGCCACCCTGAGGAGTTCCTCCTCGAAGTTCCTCCCTTCAAAAAGCCGGAAGTACATGGGCACGCCGCCAGTTACGGAGTATATCCTCACGGCGGTTTCGATGGATGCCTCCCTGAAGTACTCGCGCACGTGGAAGAAGTTCAAGGGCCTAAGCTTGAGCTGGGCAGTTCTCCTGCCGTAGAGGGGGTTGCCGTAGTCCATGAGCCCCTCCATCAGACCTATTATCGAGCCGCTCAGAATCAGGAAAAAGCGGTCGTCAAGGATTTCATCTATAACGTGCTGGAAGACCGCCGACGTGTTTTTATCAGTGAGAAGTAGGTATGAGAACTCATCTATAACAACAACAAGTCTTTCAGGAGCCTTAAGCTTTATCAGTTCAAAGGTCTCCCTGAAGTCCCTCACTTCAACCTCCGGAAGTCCGAGAACCTCCGCTGATTCCCGGTAAAACCGTCTCGCGTTCGACTCAAGTCCATTTCTGTCGGCAAGGAAGTAAATGGCATTCTTCTCCCGAATGAACCTCTTTACAAGCTCGGTCTTTCCAACTCGTCTGCGCCCGTAGAGAATCAGGACCTCCTTTTTGCCCGATGAATACAGCGACTCAAGGAGAGCCAGCTCATCTTTTCGATTGACAAACATTATCCTCACTAAGATAATCTTAATTAGGATAATAATATAAGCCTTTCGGCCTCAATCAACGAACGCCAGCCCGTTCCACAGCTCTCTCATCTCGCGTGTGGCGTCGGGATAGACCCGCTTGAAGGTTATCCTCCAGTAGCCGTTCTTGAGGTCCTCTATGTCTTCGATGTGAATTTTCACGCCGAGCCTCTCGAAGTGGGTCACCATCCTGTGGGCGATGCTTATGTTCTTCACCCTCACCGTGAAGACCTCCTCGACCTCCCCGCCGTTGGCGACTTCGTGAATGCTCTCAACGAACGGCCTCAGAAGGGCCTTTCCGAGGGCCTTGGCGTACTCGTCGAACTCCTCACCTTTAACGTGCTTTTCGGCCAGATAGAACGCGAGGCGTTTAATCCTCCCCATGAAGTAGCCGTGCGGCAGGTCGAAGAATATGTGGGAACCTATCCGGATGTCGTTTATGTTGGCGTAGGGGGTAACGTATTTCGCGATTCTCTTCATGTCGGGCGTTTTCATGACGATGCCCTCTCTCCTCTCCCGGCTGAGCCTTTCGATTAGCTCATGCAGCTCCTCAATTTTTGAACGGTCGAAGAGGCCGAAGCTCTCAACGTGACGAATACCGTACTCCTCGGCCAGGTTGAGCCTCTCCTCCACCGGGAGGCTCCTCCCCGTTCCCTTTTCCTGGATGTCAAAGAGGAAGAACTCGATGTCCTCCTTCACGTAGGGCGGCCCCTCGACGATGTACGGGCTTTCGGGCCCGGCCATCTCCCCCGCCAGGACGAGGTTTGGGTAGTCCTTGAAGAACTCCTCGTTCACAAAGTCCAGTATCCTCTCCGTCGTGAAGGGACATATGAAGCCTCCCCTTGTGAGAGCGAGAACCCTATCCCGAACCCTGACGACGCGGACGTTGTAGCCGTCCACCTTCTCCTCGACGTAGAAGGGTTTGTTCTTAAAGACCCTCTTTATACCGCTCTCCAGCTGGACGACGCGCTTTATGTGAGGAAAACCAAGAATCGCCTCCCCGTTCTCGAACACCACCGTCCCCCTGCGGAAGCCCTTCGCGGAATCGCGGAAGCGGACGTACCTTATTCCCTCGAACTCGTCCTCGACTATGCCGCCCTTGCCCTCGAGAACAAGAAGCCTGTCCTCTGGAACGCCGAGTTTGAGAAGCATGGCCTTGAAGCCTGAGCTTACCATCATCCCACCACTGGGTTTAGGGCAGCATCGTTAATAATCATTATGAATATACGGAAAAACCTGCCAGAAACTCCATCACAAGAAACGCGACAAAAGTTGGTAAAGGAAGCCCAGAGGGCTTCAGCGCTGCGCTTCAGCGCTTCATGGTCGAGAGAACCTTGCTGGTGATGTCGTTGCCTTCCTTGTCGTAGATCCTGTAGTAGGCGCTGTAGGGCAGCTTCATCTTGGCCCTGTGCATGGCGCCGAGGGCGAACTTGAGGTGGGCCTCGTTCACCCAGACAGTGATGATCTTCTGGTCCTTCTTGACGCGAGCGGCTAATCCGATCGGCTTTCCGAAGGGCCTGCGCATACCGTTTCCGTAACGGTCGGCCTTCCTTCCGGTAGCCATCGGGTTCTCACGGAGCACCTGGAAGGGGTAGACCCTTATCTTGAAGTGGTAGTTGCTCCTACCGACGTTCTTCTGAAGGTACCTGTTCACCTGGATACGGATGGCCTCGAGGGCGTTCTGCCTTATCTGCATGGCCTGCTCGGCGTGAAGGCTGACCTCGTACTCGAACTCGGCTGAGAGGTTGCCCATATCGAAGATCGTTATTCTTGGACCGGGCGCACCGCGGATGTACTTCCTCCTAGTGTAAGCGGGCTTATCAACGTCCCTATCAATCTTGGCTGGTCTCAGTCCCATACTCTCACCTCCAAATGAGCGTAAGCTAAGCCTAAACTTAGGCGAGTGCTCTCTTTTATAAAAGTTTTGGAGCCTTTGTCAAAGGGAACTTACTCCCCACCGCCTTTAAGCTTAACGCCTTGCCAGAGCAGGGCCACCGAAACCGGGGTAAATGCTAGAAGGGCGAGGTTCAGTGTTACAACCCCGTGGAGCTCGCCCAGCGAGTACGCAAAGCCGAACAGCATCCCCCCAAGGAAGGTCGAGAGGTTCTGGACGCCGTTGACGCCACCGATGGCCAGGGAGGAGCGGTGGTAGGAAGCCAGAACCTTTCTGGAAATCGGTCTGAAGCTCTGGAAGGCAAAGAGGGCAAGGAATATTCCCAGGAAAACCGTCGAGGCGGTCTTTACTGCCGCAAGGAGCGGTGAGAGCGCGGCCATTAGGGACGTGAGCAGAATCATCCGCCTCTCGCTCCTCACGTCGGCGAGCCAAGAGACGCCGTAGCTGAGCATCGCCGAGAGAAAACCCGCCCAGCCGATGAGCGTTGCGGTCGTTGCCTTCTCCATCCACAGGGCCTCGGAGACGTAGACGTAGGTTATCTCGCCGGACGTGAAGGCCACTATTACTGCCATCAGCGAGGCGATGATTAGAACCCTCTTGGGTTCAAGGCTCGGCTTTTCACCGTCGGGGGTTTTCTTCCTCTTGGGCGTTATTCTCTCGTAGAGGAGGATGTAGCTGGCCACCATTATCAGACCTGTCAGAATAAAGAACGCGGAGGAAATCCACATCTGCCCTGCCAGCCCAAGGTCTATCGTGTAGGCGTAGACGTAGTTTCCGAGGAGGGAAGCGATGCTGCCGAAGAAGAAGTAGACCGAGGTAACCCTCGCCCTTATCTCCTTCGGGGTCGCTACGGCTATGACGAACTGCGCCATCGGCCAGCTCAGACCGTTGAGAAAACCGTTGAGGAGCTTTATCCCGGCAACCTGGAACCACGTTGAGGTCAGGGGGTAGAGCTGAACCGCCAGGGCGTTTCCCATCATGGCTACCGCGCCGATATAGACGAGCCTCTTGCCCCTTTCGAGCATCAGCCCGCCAAAGACTGACGAAAATGCCCTTGCGAGCACGAACGACATCGAGACTATGGACACGGAGAGCATAGAGGCCCTGAGTATGTCGCGCGTGTAGAACGCTATGGCTGGAGTGGCGAGGCGAAAGGCTATCGTCCCGGTGAACGCCGAGATTATAAGAAGGACTATTCCAGCGAGGCGTCTTCGTTCCATCAGACCACCTTCTAAACGTTAGTGTGAAGCTTTAAAAGTCTTGGCGGTGTCGAAGGCTTTTCATGCACTCCCATCCTCCACAGAAAAAGCTTCAGAAACCCCCCGCAAAGCCTGGGAGAACCCTTTTATAGATTCCAGCTCAACTCCCGCCGAGGTGATGCTGATGGAACTCAGGTTCGAAATGGAGTATGAAGAAGCCTACAGGGAAGTTTACGAGCTCGTCAAGCCGAAGTATGGGCTCTTTACCGCCGGACCCGTTGCATGCTTCCCCGAGGTTCTCGCCATAATGAGCGTTCAGATGTTCAGCCACCGCTCGGCCGAAGCTAAGGAGGTTCACGTTGACACCCTCAACAGACTCAAGGCTTTTCTTGAAGCCGAGAAAGGCGAGATAATAATGTTCCCCAGCTCCGGAACCGGCTTCATGGAGGCGGCCGTCAGGAACACCGTGCCAAGGGGAGGAAAGGTCCTGGTCACGACGATAGGCGCCTTTGGGGACAGGTTTGCCGATGTCGTCAACGCCAACGGCAGGGAAGCCGTCATCCTGAGGAAGGAGCCTGGATACGCAATCAAGCCGGAGGAGCTCGACGAGACCCTCAGAAAGAACCCCGACGTCGTTGCGGTAACCATAACCTACAACGAGACCTCAACCGGTGTCCTCAACCCGCTCCCCGAGCTGGCGAAGGTCGTTCACGAGCACGACAAGCTACTCTTCGTCGATGCTGTCTCAGCCATGGGTGGCGCGGACATAAAGTTCGACGAGTGGGGCCTAGACATGATATTCGCCAGCTCCCAGAAGGCCTTTGGCGTCCCGCCGGGGCTCGCGGTGGCGGCCGTCAGCGAACGCGTTTTTGAGATCGCCGAGAAGATGCCCGAGCGCGGATGGTACTTCGACCTGCCGCTCTACAAGAAGTTCAACGGCAAGAAGAAGGGAACCCCCTCAACTCCCCCGCTTCCGCAGATATTCGGCCTCAACGTCGTGCTCAGGATAGTCGAGAAGATGGGCGGAAAGAAGGAATGGCTCGGCATGTACAGGAAGAGGAGCGAGACCATCCGCGAAGGCGTCAAGGAGATGGGACTCGGCGTTCTGGCTGAGCCTGGCTACGAGAGCCCGACGATTACAGCGGTCGTCGTCCCCGAGGGAATGAAGGGCGTCGACGTCTACAACGCTATGCGCGAGCGTGGCTTCGAGCTGGCCAAGGGCTACGGAAGCGTGGCGGAGAAGACCTTCAGGATTGGAAACATGGGCTACATGACCTTCGAGGACATCGAGGAGATGCTCGCCAATCTCCGCGAGGTCATAGAAAAGCTTAAGGGCTGAGCCCCCTTCTTTTTATTCTAGTGAATGTTATGGTCTCAAAGAAGTGGATAACCGCCTGGCTCATCCTGAACTTCCTCATCTTCTGGTTCGTTGGACTGGCCTCAAGCGGTTATTCCCTGGAAGGCTACATGCCGGGCCAGAGCGAGAAGATAGACCTCTACACACCGATCGTTTACACGGCCCCCAACGACAGACCCGTCGGAATTCTCTACATGGTGGACTACGACGGTGTTCTCTACTACTACATCGTCTGGGAGGATGAGTACTTCAGCAACTCGCTGATAGACAAGCTCTACCGCTTCTTCAGGGGCCTCGTTTACGGGGGCGCGACGCAGGACATAGAGGTAGTGAAGGTGAACCCAGAGAACGGCACCTTTTACTTCCAGACCTACGAGCACACCGATGTCAATGGAAAGCTCCTAGAGAACGGGAGCTGCCTGTGGGTGGATGAGAACCAGATAGTGCCGAACTGCACGGTTAACGGGACCCACATCAACGTTTACGTCGTAACCTGGAACCACATGCTGTCCCTCATCCCCGCCGAAGGCACCGAGAGGGCGGTTCTGCCTATGAAGCACATGAACCCCAACGACTACGTTGCCCTCGGAATGTTCAGGAGGACGCAGAAAACGATAGCCGGCGTCGCCGTTAACTCCCTGCTTCTGGCGGTGGTGGCTACACTCGCGTTTAATGGCCTCATGTACATCGCATGGAGAAAGGGCTACCTCACAAAAGAGGGGCAGAGAAAGGTCAGAAACGAGATAAGGGACGGTTGGAGAAAGTTAAAGGAGCGGTTGAAAAAGCGCTCTAAATAACGGGCCTGAGTTCCCCGTTCTTTACCTCGTATATGCGGTCTATGCTCTTCCTGCCGGTTCTGAAGTCCCTCTTGAGCTCGACGACTATGTCGAACTTGTCGAAGGTCTCACCGCTTATCCTGAGCCAGTGCCTGACCTCGTCCTTTATATCGTCCGTGAGGGCGAGGGAGGTCACTATGAATGCGTAATCGTCTATAAGCTCGCGGAATATTCTTGCAGCGTCAACGGTGTGAAGGGTGTCGATGACGACGTAGTCGGGATTCAAAGTCCTGATTTTTGAGATAACGTCCGAGGTGCGCCTCTCCAGGGGCTGGCTGTCGAACTGAGTATCCATGACAACGATGTTCGGCTTGAAGGGCTTGAACTCGCCGTAGGCGGTTATAACAGCGACCTTCCAGTCGTCGGGTATGAAGTGCATCAGCGCCTCAACGAGCTTGGTCTTTCCGGAGCGGCTGGAACCAACCACGAGGATGTCCTTCTTGGAGAGAATCGCGTTCTTCAGAACCTCAAACTGCTCCTCGGTTGCGGCGCCGTAGCGTATCAGGTCCTCAGGCGTGAATATGTACACTCCCATGCTTTACCACCATACAAGGTTCTCGACTGGCGTTATAACGCTATCGCCGGCGGGCTTTGACAAACGTCAAATAAAGCGCAATATATCGTCATATATTCAAAAATCATCGCAGTTACATGTCATATCTTGCCCAAAATCCAAAAGTTTTTGCACAAAGGCCATAAAGGAAAAAGTCAGTGACAAAAACTAGGTGATAGATATGAACGCTCTCCAAATTGTGACCAGAAAAATTGAACCAGTTATGGAGATACAGACGAGGATTATTGACTATATGACAGGATACATGGTGAGTGAGGGCTTCAAGTGGATGCTCCCAGTGATGCTCAGCTCCATCACCGACCCCCTCTGGCCCGATCCGGCCGCCGAAGAGGCGCTCAGACCGCCTGAGGTCGAGGTCTACGGCTCGAGACTGAGACTGACCCACAGCATGATACTCCACAAGCAGATGGCGGTGGCGATGGGAATAGATAAGCTCTTCATCCTCTCGCCTAACGTGAGGCTTGAGGGCCGCTCCGCGGACGACGGAAGGCACGCCTACGAGTTCACCCAGCTCGACTTCGAGATAGCCCATGCCAGCATGGACGACGTGATGAGCCTCATCGAGGGCCTCATCAGCGGGCTCTTTAAGGAAGCAAGAAGCTGGGGGCTCGAGAGGGAGGTGCCCAAAGTCAAGCCGCCCTTCAAGCGCTTCACCCTGGAGGAGATAGAGGAGAAGTTCGGGGACGAGGACGAGGCCAGCAAGGCCATGAAGGAACCCTTCTGGGTGACCGACATCAAGAGGGAATTCTACGACAGGGAGGACCCGGAAAAGCCCGGCCACTTCAGGAACTACGACCTCTACCTGCCAGAGGGCTACGGCGAGGTCTCGAGCGGCGGTGAGAGGGAGTGGGAGTACGAGGTCATCGTCAGAAAGATGAAGAGCGCCGGGATAAGCCTTGAGGCATTCAGACCGTACCTTGAAGTGGCCAAGGCAGGTCTCCTGAGGCCCAGCGCCGGGGCCGGAATCGGCGTCGAGAGGCTAATCCGCTACATGGTGGGGGCAAAGCACATAGCTGAGGTGCAGCCGTTCCCGAGGATTCCGGGTGTCCCGGCCGTTATCTGAGGCCCCCAAAACCCATTTAAACCCTTCTTCCCCACTCCTTTTGGGGATTTCTATGAGAAAAAGCCTGTTTCCCTCGTTAAGAAGGTTTAAGGCCTACCTGAACACCGCGAGCCTCGGCCTGATGCCGTCAACCGCGATTCTTGAGGCAACAAAGCTCCTCAACGACGTTATCGAGTTCAAAGGGGAGGTCAACTCAGTCGACTACATGGACGAGGTCGTTCTGAAGCCGCTGTTAGATGAGGCGGCAAGGCTGATGAAGGTTAACCCGGAGAACGTCGGCCTCTCGATACAGACGACCGAGGGACTTAGAAGAATACTCCTGGCAATGAAGCCCAAGAGGGGGCAGAACATCGTCTCGCTGGACACGGAGTTTCCAACCGTGCCCGCGCTTCTCAAGAGCTACTCGAAGAGGTTCGGCCTCGAGCTGAGGGTCGTGGAGAACAGGAACGGGGTTCACAGCCTAGAGGACATCGAAAAGGCAATAGACGACAACACCTTTGCGGTAGTCTTAAGCTCCGTCAACTGGGTCACCGGGCAGCGGCTCAACCTCAGGGAGCTTTCGAGGATGGCTCACGAACACGGCGCCTGGCTGATAGTTGACGCCGTCCAGCACCTCGGGGTTCTGAGGTTGTTCCCGGAGAAGGAGGGCGTTGATGCGCTTTCAGCGGGCGGTGAAAAATGGCTCCTCAGCCCAGACACTGGGGCGGGCCTAATCTACGTCTCGGACGAGCTTCTAGATGAGATGAAGCCGATAACCGGCCTGCTGAACAACGAACCGCCGACGGGTGAATGGGGCAGCTGGTGGGGACTGCCCGAGAAGGACCCCTGGGGTGAGTTGAAACCTGCTGAAGGCGTCAAGAAGCTCGACTTCGGCGGCGGAGCCCCGTATCTCATAGCCGCGGCGTTTAAAGCCTCGCTGAAGCTGATAAACGAGATAGGCATCGAAGAGATAGAACGACACAACCTCCGACTGGCGGGCAGAATAAGGGACGAAGCCTTGAACGCCGACCTTGAGGTTCTCGCGGAGGGTTCCTCGATAGTCACAATAAAAACAGGGTTGAGCTACGAGGAAGAGGAAAGACTGTATCAGAAGCTCGCCGCGGAGGGGATTTCAGTCAGCCACCGCGGCGTTCTCGGCCACTACGGGATAAGGGCCTCGCCGCATCTCTACAACACGCTGGATGACGTCGAGATGTTCCTGGAGGAGCTGTTCACGGTTATGGGACGCTGAGCTTAAGGAGAGTTCCTTTTTCGTTTAATGCCTGAACCACCAATGCCTTCAAGGTCTCTCAGATCCCATGCAAGCCACTTCTCTCCTTCCAGCTTTTCTTTGCCTTCGATGCTTTTCGCCACCACTCCATACCACTTCTCCCATCCCCCCAGACCTACAAGCTCCGCCCTCCTCTCCAGCCTATTCAAAATCCCCCTCGCTTTCCTCTCGCTTAAGCCTTTCCACTTTACCTCAACGAATAGGGCCTTTTTCTCCCGCTCGTTTAAGGCAACGAGGTCAATCTCCTCGCTCTTGTGCCACCAACGGCCGATTTTCGTAAAGCGGAACGGAAGCTTTCCTGCCCTGTTCAATCTGAGCAAAAACTGCCTTGCAACGTCCTCAAAGACAACGCCAGTGTACGCCGGAAGGTCCTCCATAACGAGACCCACGAGAAGCTCCCCCTGCCCTGTCTCAATTAAGTCAGAGTTTGGGTGGACGTAACGGAACCAAAAGGAAAAATAAGGATCGTTGATGTAGTATCGTCCCTTCCGGCTCTTCCTGCTCGCAGTTACAGGGACTTCACGCCTCACCAGTTCAAGCTCGATTAGAACGGAGAGATACTTTCCAATCAATGACCTCTCAAGGCCGGTCTCAGTCATTATTTCTCCAAGCGAAGTTTTCCCCCTTGCGATGGCTTCCATTATAGCGAAGTAGTTCCTTGGCTCTTCAAGCTCTTCCCTGAGAATGAAGAGCGCATCACCGTACAGGAAGGAGTCGGGTCTAAAGTAGTCTCGCAGGTTCTCCTCAAGGCTCTTCCCATCGCTGAACTCGAGGAGATAGGCCGGTGTCCCGCCGAGAATGCCGTAGGCTTTCATAAACTCTTCGATCGGGTATCCCAAAAGGAACGACCTTGCGTTGAAAAAGTCGAGCGGTCGGAGCCTTAGCTGACCGGTTCGCCTGCCGTAGAGGGGGCTCTTGTAGCCTAGAAGCCTTTCCATCATGGAAACGCTGGAACCACAGATGATTAAGAAAATTCTCCCCTCCGAGAGCTTCAAATCCCAGTACTCCTGTAGAATGGAGGGCAGCGCTTTATCCCCCTTAACGAGGTACGGGAACTCATCTATGACGAGGATGAGCCTCTTCTCCTTAGATCTCTGGTGGAGGTATTCAAAGAACGCGTCCCAGCTTTGGAAGGGATTCTTTCTCAGGAGTTCGTCGTTAAACACCTCCGCTAGCCTCTCGGAAAACCTCCTGAGGTTTTCGACTTTGCTCGTCTCCCTCGCTAGGAGGTAAACGCCACCGTTTCTTCTGAGGAACTCAAGGAGGAGTGTCGTCTTCCCTATCCTTCTCCTGCCATAGACGACTACGAATTCCGCTTTCCCATTTTTGAGCCTCTCCTCCAAAAGCCCCAGCTCTTCACGCCTGTCCACAAACATTTTACTCCACAGTAATTTACTCACAGGTAAACTATTTAAATGTTTTGAAAACAGGTGCATGCCGCCGGAAGGGAAGTAAAAAAGGGCCCACAGAAAGGGAAAATCAGGAGAAGAAGAGCTCAAAAACCCTGCTGGCCTCTTCAACGGCCCTTCCTACCCTCAGCTCCATCCTAAAGGCATTGGTCACGGTTCCCTCCCTGGCTGCCCAGAGGCCCGCCGGGAGCACCAGTACGTCACCCGGCAGCTTCCTTTCCGTCCTTCCGATGACAACGTAGGCTTCAGCCTCAGGTATTCCGGTTATCCCGGCTTTGATGAGCCCCGCCGCGTTAACGCCGGGATAGAGTATCAGCGTCGGAACATCGAGAGGTTCTTCCCCCTCAAGTATCGCAACGTCGTAACCCCCCTCAACGATTTCCTTGCCCTTCAGGAGTATCTTAAGGAGCGGGAACTTATCCACGCTTGCCTTCAGGAGAACCCTTTTGGCGTTTCTGATGTCCTCCAGCGTAGCCGTGGAGAGGCCTCCACTCACGGTTGAACCTATTGGAATGCCCTTCTCCTCCGCAAAGGCCTTGAGCCTGGCGATTTCTTCATTCGTCAGTTCAGGAGTCAGTACCAGGGCGTAGCTCCTCTCGGCCATGAAGCGCTTTGCCTCCTCCCAGCTCACGGGCCTCCCGTTAAGGAGCGGTTGAGTAAGATCCTCGGCCCACGGCCTGGCGAAGCGGCAGTAGTCGCAGAGGTGCCCGTTCCATGAGTTTTCCACCCTCGAAGCCCTCACGAGCATGCCGTCGTAAACCTCCACGTTCATCTCGCAGGCGAAGGAACAGCCGTTGCAAACGGTCTTGACGGGCTTCGTCTTCCACGGGCCGGGTTTGACGAAGGGGAGCTTCTCCGTTATTGCCCCAACCGGGCAGAGGTCTATCATCTCCCCGATGAATCTGCCGTCCATGTTTCCAAGGGTCTCTCCGAGCGGCGGCGAGATCCTCGTCTTGAATCCGCGGAAGAGGTAGTCGAGGACTCCCTCTCCAGCAACCTCGTGGGTGAAGTTGACGCACTGGCCGCAGAGGACGCACTTGTTGTTGTCGAGCGTCACCCATGGGTGGCTCTCGTCGATTTCGAACTTGTTCTGCTCGCCCTCGAAGGCGTACTGCTCGGCACCGTAAAGCGTCGCGTACTCCCTCAGCTTGCAGCGGAAGACCTCCATACAGCCGCAGCTCATACAGCGCTGGGCCTCCTCAAGAACCTGCTCCTCGGTTAAGGCCGGCTCGACCTCCTCGAAGGTCTTCTTCCTCCTCTCGGGGTCGAGGAGCTTCACCTTCGCCCTCGGCTTCCTCTCAACGTGCTCGTAGTCCCTCTCCGTCACCTTCTTCCAGTGGTTGTAGGGCCTGAGGTCGAAGAGAACCCTGTAAAGGTCATCATCGCTTAAGACTTCCTCGATGTGCTTCTCGGGCTCGGTAAGCACGTTCTTAGCCTTATCAAGCTTGCCCTTGAGGTAGAGGTCTATCATTATCGCGGCCCTTCTTCCCGTTGCTATGCTCTCGATGACCGTTGACGGCCCGAGGACGAGGTCGCCACCGGCGAAAACTCCGGGAACGCTCGTCTGGAGCGTCACCTCATCAACGAGAGCCTTACCGCGCTTCGCCTCGATGCCAAGGCTCTTGAGGAACTCCTCGTCGCAGTACTGGCCTATGGCGAGGATAACGTTGTCCGCTTTAACGCGGAACTCCGAACCCTCGATCGGTATCGGCCTCCTCCTTCCGCTTGAATCCGGCTCGCCGAGACGCATCTTGATGAGCTCTACCTCCCCGACCTTCCCGTCTCCGAGAATCTTCACAGGGTTGGTGAGGAACATGAACTCCACGCCTTCCTCCATGGCCTCCTCGACTTCGCGTTCGTTGGCGGGCATTTCCGCCTTCGAACGGCGGTAAACGACGGTAACCTTTGCACCGAGCCTCAGAGCCGTCCGAGCAACGTCCATGGCGGTGTTTCCGCCGCCGACTACTATGACGCGCTCCCCGAGCTCGACCTTCTCGCCCATATTGACCTTCCTGAGGAACTCTATACCGTGCATCACTCCCTCAAGCTCCTCGCCCGGAATCCCCATCGTTCTGCTTCTCCACGCTCCGACACCGAGGAATACGGCATCGTACTTCTCGCGGAGCTCCTCAAGGGTTACGTCCCTTCCGAGGGCGGTGTTGGTCTTCACCTCTATTCCAGTGTTGATTACGGTCGCTATGTCCTTGTCCAGAACGTCCCTCGGCAGCCTGTAGGGCGGAATGCCGTAGCGGGTCATTCCGCCGAGTTCCGGCATCGCCTCGATTATGGTCACCTCATGCCCCATCGTCCTGAGGTAGTAGGCGCAGGCAAGGCCCGCTGGCCCACCGCCGACGACGGCTATTCTCTTTCCGGTAGAGGGCGGAATCTCGGGCATCCACGGACCGTGCTCGAGGTCGTAGTCGGCCGCGTATCTCTTCAACTGCCTTATCGCGAGGGGCTCCTCCACGAGGTTTCTCCGGCAGGCATCCTCACAGAAGGCCGGGCAGACCCTTCCGAGGACCGCCGGGAGGATATACTTCTCCTTCATCAGCTTGACGGCCTCGTGGTACTTGCCCATGGCTATCAGCGCGAGATATCCTTGCACGTCGCTGTGGGCCGGACAGCCGTCCTGACAGGGGCCGATACAGTCGCCGTAGTGGTCCGAGAGGATGAGCTCAAGTGCCGTCTTCCTCATCGAAACGACTTCGTCGCTGAGGGTCTCTACCTCCAGTCCCTCCATCGGTTTGAGGGTACAAGAGGTGGTGACGCCCCTCTTGGTGGAGACGAGGCAGAGCCTGCAGGAGCCGTAGGGGTTAAGCTCGTTCGTGTAGCAGAAGCCGGGAATGTGCTCCCCAATCTCACGGAGGAAGTCTATGATCGGCTTCCCCTCCGGAGCGTCGAGTTCCTTACCGTTGACTATGATTTTGACCATTTCACTCACCCCCCGCATCGACTATCTCTATGGCATTGAACCGGCACACCTCGTAGCAGGTTCCGCACTTGATGCACTCCTCCTGGTTGATGACGTGGGGCTTGAGCCTCTCGCCGCTTATCGCCTTCACCGGACAGAAGATCGCACATGCCGTACAGCCGGTGCACTTGTCGGCGATGATGACATACTTGATGAGCGGCTTGCAGACCTTGGCAGGACAGCGTCCTTCGATGTGGGCCAGGTATTCGTTCCTGAAGTAGCGGAGCGTTGTGAGAACAGGATTCGGGGCGGTCTGTCCGAGGCCGCAGAGCGAACCCGCTTTGACCTGATAGGCAAGCCGTTCGAGCTTTTCGAGGTCTTCCTCCGCTGCCTCGCCCTTGGTGAACTTGTCGAGGATCTCCCACATCCTTTTGGTACCCAAACGGCAGAAGGTGCACTTTCCGCAGGACTCCTTCACCGTGAAGTCGAGGAAGAACTTGGCGACGTCGACCATACAGGTGTCCTCGTCCATGACGACCATTCCGCCGCTCCCCATTATCGCGCCAGTAGCGTTCACGCTCTCGTAGTCAACGGGCGTGTCGAAGAGGTACTCCGGGATGCAGCCGCCCGACGGACCGCCGAGCTGAACGGCTTTAATCCTCTTGCCGGTCTTAGTTCCCCCGCCTATCTCGTAGAGTATCTCCCTCAGCGTCATTCCCATAGGCACTTCGACGTTTCCGCCGTGCTTTATCTTACCTGAAAGGGCGAAGACCTTCGTTCCCTTGCTCTTCTCGGTTCCTATCGAGGCGTAGGCTTCCCAGCCGTGCTTGATTATCCACGGCACGTTCGCCCACGTTTCCACGTTGTTGATGTTGGTGGGCTTGCCCCAGAGACCCTTTTGGGCCGGATAAGGCGGCCTCGGCCTCGGCATTCCGCGCTTGCCCTCTATCGAGGCTATCAAAGCGGTTTCCTCACCGCAGACGAACGCTCCGGCACCTTCCTTGATGACGATGTCGAAGGAGAACCCGCTTCCGAGGATGTTCTCACAGAGGAAGCCCCTCTCGCGCGCCTGCTTCAGCGCTATCTTCAGCCTCCTTATGGCGAGCGGGTACTCGGCGCGGACGTAGATAAAGCCCTTGGTTGCTCCAATCGCATAGGCGCCGATTATCATGCCCTCGATTACCCTGTGCGGGTCGCCCTCAAGGACGTTCCTGTCCATGAAGGCTCCGGGGTCGCCCTCGTCGGCGTTGCACACGATGTACTTGACGTCGCCCTTGGCTTCCCTCGCGAACTTCCACTTCAGGCCGGTCGGGAATCCTGCTCCGCCCCTCCCCCTCAGGCCGGACTTCATGATGACGTCTATTATCTCCTCCGGCTCCATCGTGAGGGCCTTTTTCAGCGCCTCGTAGCCGCCAGTCTGGATGTACTCGTCGATGTTCTCGGGGTCTATGTAGCCGGAGTTTTCGAGCACTATCTTCTTCTGCTTGGCGAAGTAGCCATCAACGTCCCAGGTTTTCCTCTCGCCGTTCTCCCACCAGTCGCGCTTGACTATCCACTCCTCGACGGGCCTTCCGTTGATGACGTGCTCCTCTATAATCCTCGGAACCTTCTTCGGGTCGACGTGGCCGTATGTGATTATCTCATCATCGGTAATTATGTCAACGAGGGGCTCGCGGTAGCACATACCGACGCAGCCGACTATCTTGAGCTTCACGTCGAGGTTTCTCTTCTCAAGCTCAGCCTTTATGGCCTCGTAGGTTTCTCTCGCGCCGGCGGCTATCCCGCAGGAGTTCATGCCGACCGCTATGGCTTTGATTTCAGACATCGAGCTTCCCCTCCCTGAGCTTTCTCATCAGTTTCCTGACTTTATCCGGCGTGAGCTTGCCGAAGACCTTGTCGTTTATCATTATGACCGGTGCCAAGCTGCAGCATCCGAGACAGGCGACGCGCTCAAGCGTCACGAGGCCGTCCTCGGTTGTCTGCCCCTCTTCAATTCCAAGCTCCTCAGTTATGGCCTGGGATATATTGACGGCACCGTTGACGTGGCATGCTGTTCCGTGGCAGATTTTGACGACGTATTTTCCGAGGGGCTCGAAGCGGAACTGGGCGTAGAAAGTCGCGACGCCGTAGACCCTGCTGAGCGGGACACCGACGTAGTTCGCGATCTCCTCAAGGGCCTCCCTGGGAAGGTAACCGAAGCGCTCCTGGGTTCTCTGGAGAAGAGGGATTAGGGAACTCGGTTCCGGCGGATAAGAGCGCATGTAATCGAACGAGGCTTCCATCTCGCATCACCACGGGATTTTCTCAAAAGAGTCTCAACTTTAATGTTTATAAGCGTGCACTAAAGTACAAGTTTGTAACATCTGGTTGGTAACCATTCGTTTGAAAAATTCTTAAATCAATTCTTTACAAACTTAAAATTGTAATCCCATTTAAGGCGGTGATGCCCTTGAGATATATAAAATTGCCCTCCGAAAACTTTGGGAAGTTCTTCAAGTCCCTTGGGGAATGGGGTACCTTGTATGCCCCGGTCAAAAGAGGGGGCATCTATTCTTTCCAAGAAGTGCACGACCCGGCGGAGATAGCGCTGGACTACAACAGAACCATGCTTCCGCCGAAGAAGTTTTTCTTCAGACCCAAAGAGGCTATTCTCAGGCTGAAAAACGGCCGCTGGGAGGAAGAAGTCGAAGCAGAACCGACGGTTCTCTTCGGGCTCCACTCCTGTGACATTCACGGTCTTAAGATACTCGACAAGATATACCTCGACGAGCCGGCCGATCCGTACTACAAGAGCAGGCGCGAGAAGACTTTAATAATAGGAATAAGCTGTATGCCCGACGAGTACTGCTTCTGCAAGAGCCTCGGGACGCACTTCGCAATGGACGGCTTCGACCTGTTTCTCCACGAGCTTCCCGACGGCTGGCTGGTCAGAATCGGGAGCGTCCGCGGCCACGAGATAGTCTGGGAGAACGGTGAGCTGTTCGAGGAGGTGACCGACGAAGACCTCGCCAACTTCAAAGAGTTTGAGGAGAAGCGCGCGAAAGCCTTCCAGAAGGAGCTTCCACAGGAAGGCCTCGCCGACATGCTCGATTTAGCGTACAACAGCCCCGTGTGGAAGAAGTACGCGGACATCTGTCTCACCTGCGGCAACTGCAACATGGTCTGCCCGACGTGCCGCTGCTACGAGGTCTGCGACCGCTGGATGGACGCCTACAGCTCGGTGCGCGAGAGGCGCTACGACTCATGCTTCATGGAGAACCATGGACTCGTTGCTGGAGGCCACAACTTCAGGCCTACGCGATTGGACCGCTTCAGGCACAGATACTACTGCAAGAGCTACTTCGACCCCACGGCGGGCTACAACTGCGTCGGCTGCGGCCGTTGCGACGAGTTCTGCCCGGCGAAGATAGAGCACGTTAAGGTTCTTGAAGAGGTAAGGGGGTCCCTGAAATGAGCGAGAACCCGTACCAGACGTACGACGCAAGGATTCTCGAAGTGAAGGACTTAACGTCGAGGGAGAAGCTCTTCACACTGCGCTTCCTCGACCCCGAGGTTGAGGCCAAGTTCAACTTCAAGCCGGGGCAGTTCGTCATCGTTGACATCCGCGGCTTTGGAGAGTTCCCGATAAGCATCTGCTCCTCGCCCACGAGGAGGGGCTACCTCCAGCTCTGCATCAGAAAGGTCGGCAGGATGACCAAGTTCGTCCACAAGATGAAGGAAGGGGACGTCGTGGGGATCCGCGGGCCCTACGGAAACGGATTCCCCATGGAGAAGATGGAGGGCTCCAACCTGATACTCGTTGCAGGTGGCCTCGGGATGGCACCCCTCCGCTCGGTACTCTGGTACGCAATCGACACCGGCAAGTATGAGAACGTTTGGTTGCTCTACGGAACCAAAGCCTACGAGGACATACTGTTCCGCGACGAGATAATACACCTCCTGAAGCACGGCGAGGCCATGAACTGCTCGGTAAAGCTGGCATACGAGGTTGAGAGCCCATCGTGCATCTACCTCGAACAGGGCTTCTCAGACAGGGTGTGCAAAGGTGTCGTCACAGACCTCTTCAGGGGCGAGGAGTTCGACGTTAACAAGGCCTACGCCCTCATCTGCGGCCCGCCGGTTATGTACAAGTTCGTCATAAGGGAGCTCCTAGACAGAAAGCTCTCACCGGGCAGGATTTACATGACCCTAGAGAGGCGCATGCGCTGCGGAGTCGGCAAATGCGGCCACTGCGTCGTCGGAACCAGCGTCTCCATGAAGTACATCTGCCAAGACGGCCCGGTCTTCACGTACTGGGACGCTCTCTCCACGAGGGGGTTGATATGATGGACAAGCTCAAGTTGGGGGTTTTCGAGCTTACCGACTGCGGCGGCTGTGCCCTCAACATGCTCTTCCTCTACGAGAAGCTCTTCGACCTCCTCGAATTCTACGAGATAACCGAGTTCCACATGGCAACGAGCCTCAGCGAGGGGAACCACTACGACGTCGCCCTCGTAACCGGAACCGTCTCGACCCAGCGCGACCTGAACCTGCTCAAAGAGGCGAGAAACCACTCGGAGTACCTCATCGCCCTCGGAACCTGCGCAACCCACGGCTCGGTCCAGGCGAGCGTTGAACTCCCCATCAGGGAGAAGCTGAAGGCAGTCTATGGGGACGACGGCAACCCGATGCGCGCCCTCGACTCCAAGCCGGTCGTCGAATACGTAGCCGTTGATTTCGCCCTTCCTGGATGCCCGTACGACAAAAACGAGGTCTACCAGGTGCTCATGGACATAGCCAAGGGCATCGAGCCCGTCAGGAAGGACTACCCCGTCTGCCTTGAGTGCAAGCTCAACGAGTACGAGTGCGTGCTGGTAAAGAAAGGCCTCCCCTGCCTCGGCCCGATAACCTACGGCGGCTGCAACGCCGTCTGCGTGCGCTCGGGTCTGGGATGCATCGGCTGCCGCGGTCCGCTGCCCGGAGAAGTGAACCCTGCCGGGGAGTACGAGATACTCAAGGAGCTCAGCTACGATGATGAGTACATCGTAAGGAAGTTCAAGACCTTCGCGAGGTGGGAGCCATGATAATCGAACTCCGCGAGTTCACGAGGGTTGAGGGCAACGGAAAGGCCGAGATAGTCATCGAGGACGGCGAGGTAAAGGACGTCAGGCTTAAGATCATCGAGGGGCCGAGATTCTTCGAGCTTCTGACCCTTGGAAGGCACTACTACGACGTTCCTGACCTCGAGGCCAGGATATGCGCCATCTGCTACCTCTCCCACAGCGTCGCATCAGTCCTCGGGATAGAGCGGGCCTTCGGCGTTGAAGTCCCGGAGGAGATAGCCCTCATCAGGGAGCTCGGACTCATAGGCGAACTGCTTGAGAGCCACGCGCTACACCTGTACCTCCTCGTTGCGCCGGACGTGTTTGGCTATCCCGACGCCATAAGGATGGCCACGAAGCACGGGGAGCTGGTGAAAGAGGGCCTCGCCCTGAAGGGCTTCGGCAACAGGATAAGGGTGATGGTAGGCGGCAGGGAGATACACGGAATAAACGTCAAGCCCGGCGGCTTCGGCAGGTATCCAACGGTGGAGGAGCTCGAGAGGGTGGAGACGGAAAGCGAAGCCCTCCTCAGGCTGGCCAGGAGGGCTGTGAGGCTCTTCACTCAACTGGATCCCTACGGCGCCCAGGCAAAGCACTTCGTTGCCACCGACGGCTACCTCTGGGGCGAAAAGCTGGTCTCGGACGAGGAAGGGGAGTTCCACTACACAGAGAGGATAGAGGAACGCTCCCTCGTTTACAGCTTCGCCAAGCAAAGCCGCTACAAGGGCGAGGCCTTCTTCGTCGGAGCGCTGCCGAGGCTGCTCCTCAAGTCGGAGATGCTCACCCCCAGGGCCAAGAGGCTCTTTGAGGAGCACAGGGGAAAACTGGAGACCGGCTACGTCAGCTACAACAACCTGGCCCAGGCGATAGAGCTTGTCTACTCCCTCGAGAGGGCAAACGAGATAGCGAAGACCCTTCTCGACAGGGGCATCGAAGGGGAGAACATCCCGGTTGAGCCCCGGGAGGGCGAGGGGATAGGCTACGTCGAGGCCCCGAGGGGTGTTCTGATACACCACTACAGGATAGACGGAAGCGGCAACATCGCTTACTCCAACATAATAACCCCAACCGCGCTGAACCACGCGATGATGGAGGCCAGCCTGCTGGAAGAGGCAAGGAAATTGTACGGTGAGGCCGACGAGAGGGCGATGATAGGAAGGCTCGAGGAGACCGTCAGGGCATTCGACCCGTGCATCTCCTGCTCCGTGCACCTGGTGAAGCTCTGAAGCGTTGTTTTTTATTTTAATTTAGTCTAAAACCTCAAATCCAGTGCACAAACCTCAGATTCTCCCAAAATGTTTATATCACTCCATGGTAAAACTCTGAACGGTGAGAACCATGGAGCAGCTCGAGGAGCTTTTCAGGATAGTCGATCTGGTACAGTCCGGGGAGAGCGTTCTCGTGAAGTACCATCCATCCTACGCACCCGAGTTCCTCGTTCTTTTGCTGATGGAGTACGGGAGGAAGAGGGACGTCCCGATAGTCATAGACGATAATTTTGATTCCCTTCACGTGCTTCAGAAGCACCTCAGGTTCTGGGGAATCGAGGAGGATTTCAACGATGCACTCGTCGTGAAATCGGGCGGCAGGATAAACGTTGGAAACGTCATAGCCAACGTGGAGTTCAGCTCGGAGCCGCTTGTTTACATAAAAAAGTATGAAGAGACCATGAAAAATGCACTCGCCGAAATTAACGACTCCATAAACATTGCCCTCGGCCTAGAAAGGCTCTTTGCCTTTATCCACAGCCCCAGGGAGTACTATCTGTTCATAACTGAACTTCAGAAGATGCTCGGGAACACGAAGAGAAAGGCGGCGTACCTGATGAACACGGAGGTGGCCTCAACCCTGGAGTTCAACCCCCTGCCGGAGCTGGAGTACATAGCGAGCACCGTTGTGGAGATAACCCCCACCCCGGTCAGTGCAAAGGTCACCTTCCTGAAAACACCGGTAAGGGAACTCCTGGGGAGGGAGTACGAGGTGAGCCTGGAGGTGATGCTCGATGCTTTCCACGGAAAGGGTCTATGAGTACCTGGACAGCGTCTTTTTCGGCGATGTGATCCTAGTGGAGAACGAATCCCCCTACGGGACCGCTCTGATGACCCGCCTGATAGCGGAGTACGGAAGAAAGAAGGGGGTACCCGTTTACGTGGACGACATCCTGGACTCACTTCACGTAGTCAGGGAACATCTCCGATTCCTTGGAATAGATGAGGATTTTACAGACGTCAGCGTCATAAAAACAGGCGGGGTCAAGAGCATCGGAAACGTCGTGGCGAGGATAGGCATAGAGAGCGACGCCGCCAGGTATCTGAACCAGCACAGAGCGGCCCTCAAAAAAGCGGCCCCCGGCAAGAGGTACATACACATAACCCTCGGCATAGAGAGGCTGTTCGCATTCTTTGAAAGCAAACGCGAGTTCTACATGATGACCGGAGCCATAAAGGAGCGGCTTGGGGACGAGAGCCATGTCTCGTTCTACATACTGAACAGAAGTGTAGTTTCCGCCCTCAGAACCAACCCGATACCGGAGCTGGAGGAGATAGCCACAACCGTCGTAAGGATTCAGCTGCGGAACAAGCGGCACGCCCTCGTCTTCGCCAAGGGGCCTACCCTTCGGATAGTCGACGGCGACATGATAGCATACCTGGACGGGAGTGCAAGGTGAGAACATGGGAATACTGGACCGGCTGTTCGGCAGGGCCAGAAACGGGGGAGATGTTCAGATCGCCTCCCGAAAGCCCGCGGGCAGGTTCCAGGTGGTTGGGGTAACATACGTCCTCGGAAAGCAGGTTTTGGGCGGCGTTGTGCTTGAGGGCGTCATATACCCAGGCTACAAGCTCAAGGGTGGGGGAATAGCGCTCGTGAGGGAGATACACCTCCAGAACAGGAAGGTAGATTTCGTCGTGGAGCACGACGAAGCGGCCCTGGTTCTCGAGGGAACGCTGAAGGTCAAAGAGGGTGAAATCATAGAAGTTTACCAGTCGTGAGGTGATGGCATGATAATCTGGGACGACCACTTCCACGTTGACCCATACAAGGGCCTCTTTCTTGAGGCCGTGAGGCAGTTCCACAGGGCAGGAGGGACACATCTCGTCGTCGTCTACAAAACCGCCCACGACTACGGCTTCCCGGGACTGAATGCGGAGGACTTCATGAGGGCAATGGACTTCCACATCGGGCTCGTCGAGAGAATCAACGAGGAAACGCCCGTCAAGGCCTATGCCGTCGTTGGTGTGCACCCTGCGGAGTTCGTTTATCTTGCGGAGCAGAAAGGCCTTGAATACGCCAAAAACGAGGTCATGAAGGCCCTCGAATACGCCCAGAGGCTCTGCCTTGAGGGGAAGGCCATAGCCATAGGCGAGATAGGCAGGCCGCACTACGAGGTGAGCGAAGAAATCTGGAACGCCAGCATCGAGCTGATGAAGTACGGGATGAGCCTTGCCAAGGAAGCCGACTGCGCGGTTCAGCTCCACACCGAGAGCTTCGACGAGGAGAAGTTCAGGGAGCTTGGGGAGTACGTGAGGGAAGTTGGAATAAAGCCGTATAAGGTCGTCAAACACTTCTCGCCGCCCCTCGTGAAGGTGGCCGAGGAGGTCGGAGTCTTCCCGAGCATAATAGCCAGCAAGAAGAACATTAAAGCGGCAATAGAGCAGGGAAACAGGTTCATGATGGAGACGGACTACATAGACGACAAGAGACGGCCGGGAGCGGTTCTCGGGCCGAAGACCGTGCCGAAGAGAACGAAGGCATTCCTCCAGAACGGCTTATTCACAGAGGAGGACGTTTACAAGATCCACGTGGAGAACCCGAGAAAGGTATATGAGGTAGAGGTTGAGGAGGATTAAACCTCCGCCCGCTTCACCACCCTCACAATCCCGGGTTCGCCGATTTCTCCCTCCACCTCGAAGATCTTGCCCAGAAACTGCTCCACAACCCAGACGTTTGTGACGAGGTGGCTGGTGATCTCCGTTACCCCTATCTCGCCGCCGGCGAAGGCCAGGAACGGTATCAGCTGGTCGCCTAGGAACCTGTCAACCGCTTTTCCACCAGTCAGCTGGTCGAGGAGCTCATCGGCGGCTTCCCTGCCGACAACTTCGGCAGGCTTTCCGCGCTTTCCAAGGGCGTCTCCGCCGAGTCTCAGCGAATCGGTTTCCGCCCAGATGACGATACCGCTTCCCGGCCCGAGGGAGCGCGATACCTCGGTCTCTATCTCCACGGGGGCGCTGTAAAGCTCCTCAAGCCTCTCCTCGGCAGCCCTCGCCTGTCTCTCGGCGACGTGGGGGGGTAGATTGGTGGCATGGCTTATCCCTGCGAAGCGCTCTATCCTACTCCACTCAATGGCCTTCAGGGGTTTCCTCTCCTCCCAGGGCTCGACCCTCCCGGTGACCAGCCCGCCGCCCTTCGGGTAGTGGCCGCGCCTCTTGAGGTCCATCTCGGCCTTAATCCCCATCTTCCCAAGGGCGTAGAGCGTTACGTTCTTCAGATAATCGACCGGCGGGCTCCAGGGGACGTCAGTTCCGCCGGTTATCTCAAAGCTTCCACCGATGAATGCCATCGCCGGCAGCAGTGCCTGAAGGACAAGGGTCACACTGCCGGCGGTCTTTATCGGAACGCGGATGCGCTTTGGCCCTGCCTCCCCCGGGACGAACTCAAGAAGGGTCGAGCCAACCTGGGCACCCTTAACCCTCGCGCCGCTCAGCTCCTTCAGGGCCAGAATTCCGTGGAGGTGCTGCGGTCTGAGACCGGGGTTTGGCCTGTTAGCGCGAATCTTGACGACTTTAACGGGCTTTCCGGTGATGACGGAGAGAGCTATGGCGGTCCTCAGTATCTGCCCTCCACCCTCACCGTAGGAACCGTCTATCACTATCACCCCTCTCACCGTTATTAGTTTCGGCGGGACCGCTAAAAACCTTGCCGAAAGGCTTTTACTCTACGGAACGAATTTCAGGCGGTGCGAGTATGGACGAACTTGAGTTCTGCATCAAGAGCATGAGCTATCCCCTGGGAATGCTCCTGGAGGGGTCCGGAAGAAGACATGGAGAATTCGTCAGGGTAACGTGAAACTGCATCACCCTCCCGGAGATTCCCTTCGCCGCCCTCTGCTACCTCACAGGAATAGCCCTCTACGACTCCCTCGACTTCGTGGACAAAAAGCGTCTTCAAAACGACTATAGGGCCATTGAACGGTTCCGAAGGAAGATGCTGGGCTCGAAGCTCGGGGACGTTCTCAGGCCCTATATAGAAAGTCCCGGACGCCACATATTCCCCGGGGAGAGGCTGGCGATAGACTGGCTGGAGTTTGAGGCGAGGAGAAAGAAAGTTGAACCGTACCTCGAGAGGATAGTGGAGCTTGAAAAAACCGCCGGAAGCAGAGAGGGTCTGCTGAAAGGAACGGAGTTTCTCGGCGAGCTTAGCCCGGACCAGGGGCTTCTGCTTGTGTACATCGCGGAGGACGAAAAGCTCCAGGGACTGATAAACGCGGCCCTCGGAAAGAACAATCCCCAATTCAGGGAGGCCGTGATTCGATACTTCAAGGCTCTCCAAGGTTGAGTCGCACCGCGAGGGCCAGGGCCTCCCTCTCCCCCAGACCCCTCTTCTCCACGAGCACCCTGACAAGGCGCGCGAG